>CALQCP020000274.1 GCA_943329105.2 Chitinophaga pinensis
GGGATCACCAGATCCTCGTCAAACTCCTGCACATGACCAAGTCCCGCGCAGGCTGGACATGCGCCTTGCGGACTGTTGAAACTAAAGAGACGGGGCTCTAGCTCTTCAAGCGCGCATTCGGGGTGGTCGGCGCAGGAGAATTTCTCGCTGTAGCGGTGTTCGGTCCACGCGCCGGCGGCATCTTCCACCAGCACCAGAATGTTGCCTTCGCCCAGTTTCAGCGCGGTTTCCACGCTTTCTGCAATGCGCTGGCGATCTTCTTCACGCGCTACAACGCGGTCAATGACGGCTTCAATGGTGTGCGCCTCGTAGCGACCGAGCGCCAGTGGATTCTCGCCGCCAGCTTTGAGCGTCTCGCGGATATCAAGAACAGTGCCGTTCACACGCGCGCGCATGAGCCCTTGCTTGGCAAGCGCCTCCAGCACATCTTTGTGGAAGCCCTTCTTGCCGCGCACCACCGGCGCGCACAACATGAGCCGCGCGCCTTCAGTAGCAAGAATCGCATCAACGATCTGCGTTGGCGCAGTGGCGCGAATCGGCTTGCCGCAGACGCGCCCCTTCTCATCAGCGTGCCAACACGTTGGCGTTCCGCAGCGCGCGAACATCAGGCGCAGGTAGTCATAGATTTCCGTGGTGGTGGCCACGGTAGAACGCGGCGTGTGACCGCCACCGCGTTGCTCGATGGCGATGGTTGGCGGCAGACCCTCAATCGAGTCCACATCCGGCTTCTGCATCTGGTCCAAGAATTGGCGCGCATACGCGGAGAGGCTCTCCATGTACTTGCGCTGACCTTCAGCAAAGATGGTGTCGAACGCCAGCGAGCTCTTGCCGCTGCCACTGACGCCGGTCATCACCACCAAGCAGTCGCGCGGGATGGTGACGTCTACGCCCTTGAGGTTGTGCTCACGCGCCCCGCGAATACGGATGGAACGGAGGTCAGCGGGTTGTGGCTTTGCGCGGGCCATGGAGGTCCGTAAATATAGGTGTCACGGCGCGTTGCGACCCGCCCCCATGGTCATGGGGGGCGCACATTGCAAGAAAAGTGAATCAAATGGCATGGCAGGGACGAATGAGCCCTAACCGCAATGCCGCTTCGAGCCGACATTTCCGCACTGCATGCCCGTACGTTGTTGGCGAATGGCGTTGATGCTCCGAAGGCTTCCGCCAAGGACCGTCGCTCTGCCCGGATGGATCGATCAGAACGGGAGATGCTCGTGCGCGCAACGCGGAGCGTGGTGTTGCATACGCGGCGCAGGTGATGGATACGAGCGCAGCGATGCTATTGAGCGCGTGAGGTGCTACTTCTTTCCTTTACGACCCCTGCCCGCGCGGGTGCCGGGCATGCCAGCCTTGGGTCGTGGCTTTTCTTCCACTTCTGGCTCCTCGGCCATACCCTCGACTTCGGGAAGCGCTTCGACGCGCTTGCGTTGATCGCGCAGGCGGGCGGCTTTCTCAAATTCCAACGCGCCCGCTGCGGCGAGCATGTCCTCTTCCAATTCACGCAGTGCTTCCGCTTTGTCAAAGCGGCGGGACTCCTTGGCCCCAACCGCTTCGCGCGCGGTGCGATTCGCCTTGATCTCCAGAGCAATGCCCTGACGAATCGCTTTCACGATCGTCTCGGGCGTGATGCCGTGTTCCTTGTTGTAGGCAATCTGCTTGGCGCGACGGCGCGAGACTTCGTCGATGGCGGCTTCCATTTCGGGCGTCATCTTGTCGGCGTACAGGATTGCTTCGCCACCGGAATTGCGCGCGGCGCGGCCCATGGTCTGAATCAGACTTGAACGACTGCGCAGGAAACCCTGCGTGTCCGCGTCAAGAATGCAAACCAGGCTGACTTCCGGGAGGTCAAGACCTTCGCGTAGCAGGTTGACGCCAACGAGCACATCAAACAATCCTTCACGCAATTCCTTGAGAATTTCGATGCGGTCGAGTGTTTCGATTTCGCTGTGCAAGTAGCGAACGCGCACGCCATTCTTGTGGAGGTAGTTGGTGAGCTCCTCGCACAGTCGTTTGGTGAGTGCGGTGACCAGCACGCGGTCGCCGCGCGCGGCGCGTTCCTTGCAGCGTTCCAAGAGATCGGGAATCTGTCCGCGCGCGGGCAGGAGCGTGATGATTGGGTCAACAAGTCCCGTTGGTCGGATCACCTGTTCGGCAATCACGCCGTGCGATCGCTCCAGTTCCAACGGGCTGGGCGTTGCACTGACATACACCACGGCTGGAATGATTTCTTCAAACTCCTCAAAGCGGAGTGGGCGATTGTCCATGGCACTTGGCAAGCGAAAGCCGTGGTCTACAAGCGTCTGCTTACGTGCCTTGTCACCGAAGTACATGCCGCGAATCTGTGGCAGCGTCACGTGACTTTCGTCTACCACTACGAGCCAGTCGTTCTCGGTATGTCCAGGCACGCGACGGAAGTAATCCATCAGTGTCCACGCGCGTTGTCCCCGCGCACGGCCGTCAAAGAAACGACTGTAGTTTTCAATACCGCCGCAGTAGCCGGTTTCTTGGATCATCTCCAGGTCATACTTAGTGCGACCGATGAGTCGTTGCGCCTCTAGCAGTTTGCCTTCCGCGCGCAACTCCAGGACGCGCTCGTCAAGTTCTGTTTTGATTTCATCAAGCGCGCGCTTCATCCGATCTTCCGGCATCATGTAGTGCACAGCGGGGAACACCCATGCGCGCGATTCCTCGCTGAGGACTTCGCCACTGACCGGATCGAATGTTTCAATTGATTCGACTTCTTCACCGAACAGGCCGATGCGGATCGCATGTTGCTCACTCGCAGGGAAGACTTCGATGGAATCGCCGCGCACTCGGAAGTTGCCGCGGCCGGGTTCGATTTCCTTGCGCACGTATTGCATGTTTGCAAGGCTGATGAGAAAGTCGCGGCGCTTCAGTGTGGTACCGCGTTCAACCACCACCATGCGGTTTCGGAATTCATCCGGTGAACCAAGGCCGTACAGGCAGCTGACACTGGAGATGACGATCACATCCGGCCGCGAAAGCAGTGAGCTGGTTGCCAGCAGGCGCAAGCGGTCGAGGTCTTGATTGCGGCTTGCATCTTTTTCAATGTAGATGTCGCGCTGCGGGATGTACGCCTCAGGCTGGTAGTAGTCGTAGTAACTGACGAAGTAGCAGACGGCGTTGTCCGGAAAAAGTTCTTTCATCTCTTCATAGAGCTGCGCCGCAAGCGTCTTGTTATGGCTGATGAGGAGCGTGGGCTTACCGGTGCGCGCGATGACATTCGCCATCGTGAATGTCTTGCCGGTGCCAGTGGCGCCCAGCAGCGTCTGGAACTTTTCGCCGCGCGCGAGTCCCGCCACCAGCTGCTCGATCGCCTCTGGCTGATCGCCAGTGGGCTGGTAGGGGCTCTGAAGGCGGAACATCGGCAGAATTGTAGGAGAGTGGGGCGGGTGCGCCGATAGGGGGTAGAGTGCGGTTTCCTTGCGGCGGCGCCGCTTGCGAACCAGGATTCATCCCCACGCCATCGA
>CALQCP020000275.1 GCA_943329105.2 Chitinophaga pinensis
AGCGCAGAGGAATACGGGTACGCATCCGGCACCATTCTTGGAAGCCCTGGACATGTACGCGTGCGGGTAACGCCCGATGCAGCAACCGTCGACTTTGTGCGCGCCTCGCTCGGAGACGAAGGCAGCGGTGGCCGCAAAGAGAAAGAAGCAAATGGAACAGTGATCGCTTCCTATGCCATCAAGCCTGGGACTGCTGGTGTGTCATCAAAGAAGGATTCATAATGAATAGCAAGAAATGGATCGCAATCAGCGCGCTGACATTACTGGCGGGTGCCACCGTTGCACAAGATCCTCCGCGCCCGCAGGATCCGCCGCGTCGCGGGGGTGGCCAGGGTGGCAAGCGCAAGCCGCCGCAGGACGGCATCGTGAAACCTTCAATGAGCGACACCGTCCACGGAAGTATCTATGCAGACAACTGGTTTGCCATGTACATCAACGGCAAACTGGTGGCAGTGGATTCCATCGACTTCCTTCCGCACAATGTGGTGAGCATTGACATTCTTCCTGAGTACCCCATGACCATCGCGGTGCTTGCTAAGGACAACGCTGATCCACAGACCGGCTGCGAATACGGCAAGCAGATCGGCGACGGCGGTTTCATTCTGAAGTTCGCTGACGGCACCGTCACCGACGCCAAGTGGAAGGGCAAGTGCTTCTTCTACGGGCCGATCGATCGCAACACCGCTGATCCAAAGGTTCGTACCGATCCGCTGCCGGACGGTTGGCAGGCCCCTGGGTTTGATGACAGCGCGTGGCCGCAGGCGGTTGAGTATTCGCAGGAGCGCATCGACCCCAAGGAGCCGTTCTTCCAGAACGATTTCAAGGGTGCCAAGTGGATTTGGACTTCGGACCTTGATCTTGACAACACGGTGATTCTGCGCTGCCGCATCGACCGTCCGGGCTGGAAGCCCCGGTGGACCACAAAGCCTGATCTTGATGTGAGCGGCCCGGCGCCCAAGTAATGGCATAGGTGTTCGATTGGCGTACCCTTCAGCAATGAAGCGTTTCACCGCCGCGATCTTCTTTGGACTCACCGCTGCCGCACCGTGCTTTGGCTGGGGCGACGATGGTCACAAGATCGTTGCCACCATTGCCACCGCGGGGCTCTCCGAAGAAGCCGCCAAGAAACTACGCGAGATTCTTGGCGATGAAACCGTTGCCGATGCCGCAGTGTGGGCCGACAAGATGCGCAGTAACGCTGAGTATGACTGGCTCAAGCCGCTCCACTACATCAATGTGCCGCGCGGAGCAAAGAGCCTTGATATGAATCGCGATGGTGCGGATGGCTTGCAAATTGTTTCGTCCATCAACAAGTACCGCGACATTCTGAAGAATCCCGCGAGCACTAAAGAGCAGCGACTTCTTGCAGTGCGATTGCTCTTTCACTTTGTTGGTGACATTCATCAGCCGTTCCATGTTTCCTACAAGGAAGATCTGGGCGGAAACAAGTTGACCATTCAGGCATTTGGTCACAAGTCCAACATGCACAAGGTGTGGGATTCGGAATTGATTCAGCGTCGCCTCAAGGACACTAAGGGCGGTTGGGCGGTCATGTCCGCCGATCTGCGCGAGTCGATCACTGTGCCCGAACGCAAGAAGTGGACAACATCCGCTGACCCCGCGGTGTGGGCAAATGAATCGTTCGGCATCACGCGGCAGCTGTACAGCACCGCGCCCACCGGGAAGGCCGGTATTGATGATGTCTATTACAAGCAGTGGCTACCCACGCTGAATACGTGCCTTGAAGTTGGCGGTGTTCGGCTTGCAGCATTGCTGAACGATGCCCTTGATCCTGGCGCAGCGAAGGACTCGAACGGCGCAAAGGACACGAAGAGCACCAAGGGTTCCAAGAACGGCAAGCCGAATAATTCAGAAACGGCGCCCGGACCTGTAACTCCCGCCACATCGCCAACAGCACCCCCCGCTGTATCGCCCTCCGATGAGTTAGTTCCGGCATAACTGCCTGGGGAGAAACATTTAAAAATTCAATTTCTTCCCTGACCCTTTCCAAACTGGGTGCGTAGGGTAGGTGGTGTGGAAGACGGTCGAGCGGGCGTTACGCCCGAACTTGGTCAAGGCACGCCCCATCGTTGGTTTGGACCAGTCAAGACTTCGCGCACGCTGATGCGCGCTGTTCTCCTACGCCCTGTACATAGAGAGGAATCCTTCGTCATGAAGAACATCTTTGGCATGATTGCCTGCGCATTTGCCATTTCCGCGCCGTGCTTTGCGGGCGCCACCTTCACGTTCACAGGCCAATGGACCACCGGAGGACAAGGCAACTTTATTGCCACCAATGATTCTGGCCAGGCGATGCAGAACTGGGTTCTGGAGTTCGATTGGAACGCGGATGTCACCAGCTTGTGGAACGGAGTGATTCAAAGCAAGGTGGGCAATCACTACACGGTAGTCAACGCCGCGTGGAACGGAACAGTTGCTGCAGGCGCATCCATTGAGGTGGGCTGCGTATTCAATCAGAGCCCCTCCGGCGTGCTGCCGACGGGTATGACCTTCACAACCACGGCGAGCGGCGGCGGCGGAACCGGTGGCGGCGGTGAAACCGGCGGCGGTACTGGCGGTGGCACTGGCGGCGGTACTGGCGGCGGAACCGGTGGCGGTGCAACCGGCACATGCCTGGCCGACGTAGACCGCGATGGCAAGGTCAATGGCAGCGATCTTGGATTGCTCTTGAGCAGTTGGGGCCCGGGATCAGTACGTGACCTCACAGGCGACGGCACTGTTGATGGTGCTGACCTTGCAGCCATGCTTTCTGCATGGGGCGCATGCCCAACCGACAGCACTGGCTATGACAAGATGCCAACTGTTGAGCAGCGAAAGATTGTTGGCTACTACCCAAATTGGGGCATTTATCAGAAGAATTTCCCAGTGACTTCGGTCCGCGCGGATCGGATCAATGTCATTAACTATGCGTTCCTCATTCCGCTGGACCGCACCATGCCAAGTGCATGGAATGTCATTGTCTCTTCGTACCGCGGATGGCGGTACAGCGATTACGCCAACTATCTGCAGCAACCAGCAGGCACCACGCTGAGCGCTGGCGTTGGTCTCTTTGATGAGTGGGCCGATGTGAAGGCGAACACCGCCTCTGAGGCACTCACCATGTCGCCAGCATTCCGCGAAGGAAGCAACTTCGCCCAGATGCGCGACCTGAAGCAAACGCACAGCAAATTGCGCACCATGGCTTCGATCGGCGGATGGACGCTTTCATCGCCGTTCTTCTCCATCGCGCGCAGTGCACAGAAGCGTGCGGACTTTGCAAAGTCCGCCGTCTATGTGGTTGCCAAGTACGGCTTCGACGGCATTGATATCGACTGGGAATATCCAGGCGGTGGTGGGTTGTCGCAAGCCGGCATCGGCGATCCCGCCACTGATGGCAGCAACTACTTGCTCCTACTGCAGGCCCTGCGTGATGAACTGAATCGCCAGTCCGCTATCGACGGTCGCACCTACTACCTCAGCAT
>CALQCP020000276.1 GCA_943329105.2 Chitinophaga pinensis
CCCTTTGGATGTGGGTTCACCTGCCACCCTCGCGCTGTTGTCCGTGTTGCGTTCCATGCGCGGGGATCGATCCACCAGCCGCTCGCACAGACGGAACCACTTCGCAAGATTTCTGATTGTCCCCCGGAGCTCGATCACTCGTCGTTGCGCTCCATGATGGCCAACACTTCGTCGATCGCCGCGTCGAGTTCCGATTCCGGCACACCCTCCTCGCGCAGGAGCTCGCGCCCCGCCGCTCGCAAGGCACTTGAAACGCGACGCGTGGCGTTCAGGCACTCTGCTTCAGACAATCCCGCGGCGGCAGCAATCTGCGCGTATGTCAATCCGTCCACCACATGCATTCGGAAGATTGCGTCGTCGCCACTGCGCCCGCGCGCTGCAAGGTCTGAGCGCACGATGGCATACGCCTCGTTCGCAAGGGCAAGGGCCCACGCGCGGTCAAACGCATCGGCTGGATCGAGTTCGGCGGAGGACAGTCCGGCGGCTATCGAGATTTCATCGGTATTCGTGTTTCGCTCGCCCTCACGCTGCGCGTCGCGCATCACGCCGCGGCAATGGAATGCCATGGCATTCATCAACCAACGTCGCAGCGGCATGTTGCTTTGCCGCCAGCGCGTGAAGAATGCAGGGTCGCCCATCGTGCGCGCGTAGAAGCCAGAAACAAGGTCATCACGCTCACCGATTCGTCGCAGCGCGGGCGTGCTCACGTACGCGGTGAGTGCGGGGGTGTAGCGATTCATCACGTGCCGGCGAAGCGCGTCTTGCGCGTTGTTTGCGCGCGCGTGTCCACCGGCATCACCCGCGGCAGCAGCGCGCACGCCATCTTCAGCGATGGTGAGTTGCGCATCGATCCACGTTGCGTGCGTGCTGGGGAAGTGGTCGATGGACATGCGTGGAGAGGATAAGCGCGCGGGTTAGGAAATTTGTTGTGAAGTTCCGCGGAAGTTGGCGGGCGGTTTCGCGGGGGTGACATGATGGGGGGCACAACCGGCACGTGCAGGTTTGGTAGCGGTGAATCGGAAAGGAAGCGTGCAAATTGGAAGCACCGGAGCAATACACTCATGATTATGGAATTACGCATCCAACTAGAAGAGAGAGACATCGAGCGGGCGCGCGTTCTCACGGGGATTCAAGATCCCCAAGAGTTGCTGCCTTATGTGTTGAAGCGATTCTCCCAGTTGGAGGCGGGGGCTCAGCTGGCGAAAATGCGGGGGATCGATCCAACCTTCGAGGTTCCACCGAGGCGGCGACCAGACGATCCGGTGGATTGACGGTCGGAGAGCAACCGGCGAGTGGCACCAGCCCCATTCCGATGAACCCGGGAATTCTTGTTGACTCAAGTGCTTGGATTCGTCATATTCGACACGGTGACGCAGTTGTCGACCGCGCAATTGCCGAGGGCGTAGCGATTGGTCATCTCGATGTCGCAGGTGAAATTGCCATGGGAACGGGCGATCATGCCGGGCGGTTTCGCGACATCATTTTGCAGCTCACACTTATTGAACCTGTGGATCGGAGCGAACTGTTCGCCCTAGTTGTTGCAAGGGACATGAATGGCCGCGGTGTTGGTTGGATTGACGCCGGGATTATTGCCGCATGCTTGCTGAGTAACCCGCCAACTTCGCTTTACACCCTCGATCGGCGAATGCGTGAGTTGGCAGAGATGATTGGGGTTCCGGTGATACCAGCCCCGCTTTGATCGGTGACTATTTCGCCACGCGTTGTTACCCACGGACCAACCCTTGTGCGCCCTGCCTACAATCCTGCCCTTCCCCCGAACACGGAGCCGCAGACCACTATGACCCAGACCGATCTCGCCAAGGACCTGAAGAACATCTCTGAGAAGGATCGCAAGCAGATTCAGCAGGCGCAGGAGATGCTTGGGCCAGATCCCACGACGATGGGCTTTGTGAAGAACATTTTCTGGGGCAACTTCCGGCAAGACCTGGTCTTCCCGTATCCAACTCAGACCGCCGACGAGAACGCGCGCTGCGAGAAATTGCTCGCTGAGCTTGACGTGTATCTGCGCAACGAACATCCGTCCGTCGAGATCGATCAGAAGCAAGCGATTCCGGAGTGGGTGGTGAAGCGCCTCTTTGATATGGGCGTCTTGGGGATGACTATCACCAAGGAGCACGGTGGTCTTGGCTTCGGTATCACTAGTTACAACCGCGTGTTGCGCCGCATTGGTCGCACGTGTGGATCCACGGCAGTGCTTGTGTCGGCGCATCAGTCGATCGGTTGCAAGGCACTCATGCTCTTTGGTAATGAGGAGCAGAAGGCCCGCTTCCTTCCACGCATGGCGAAGGATGCACTGAGTGCGTTCTGCCTGAGCGAGCCGAACGTCGGTTGTGATGCTGGCGGCCAGGAAACCCGCTGTGTTTTGAGCGATTGCGGCAATTTCTACATCTTGAATGGCGAGAAGAAGTGGGCTACATCTGGGGCAATCAGCGCACTCTTCACCGTGATGGCGAAGCAGAAGATCACCGATCCCAAGACCGGCAAGGAGAAGGACGCTGTCACAGCGCTCATCTGCACACCGGATATGGAAGGCGTGGATATCTTTAGCCGCAACCGTTCAAAGTGTGGCATCCGTGGAACATGGCAGGCGCGCATTCGGCTCACCAACGTCAAGGTTCCGAAGGAGAACTTGCTGCATAAGGAAGGTCGTGGCTTGAATGTTGCGCTTACCTGCTTGAACTACGGTCGCTGCACACTGAGTGCTGGCATGCTGGGCGCAGCAGAATTTGCCTACGAACAAGCCGCGAAGTGGGCGAAGTACCGCTTCCAGTTTGAGCGACCGATCAGCGAGTTTGACCTGATCAAGGAGAAGCTCGCACGCATGGCTTCGTACACCTACGCCATGGAAGCGATGCTCTTTATGACCACCGGCTTCCTTGACCGCAAGGATGAAGACATCATGCTTGAGACCGCGGTATGCAAGGTCTTCTGTAGCGAATTTGGCTATCGCACCGTGAATGACGCTCTGCAAGTCATGGGTGGCGAGAGCTATATGACGGAGAATCACGTGGAACGCGCGTGGCGCGATAGCCGCATCAACATCATCGTTGAGGGCGCCAATGAAGTGATGCACTCATTCATCTTTGCTTACGGAAGCAAGCAGCTTGGCGAGTGGATGTTGGGCATCAAGAAGAACCCAGCTAAGCACCTTGGTTCAGCCATGCAGATCGGCAGCGAGTTGTTCCTGGGTGTTCGTCGGCCGCTGCCTTCGTTCACTAGTACTGATCCGCGCCTCAACGGCATGATGCATGAATTGATGATGCGTGTGCGTGAATTCAGTCATCAGGTCAAGTTGATGTTCAAGGAATGGGAAGACAAGCTTGTCACCGAGCAGACCATTCAGGCTCGCCTCTCCATGTGCGCCATTTACATTCACGCGATGACGTGCTCGCTTGCAAAGCTTGATAGTCATATTCGCAACGGACTCAGTGGCGAGCAGTTGGCTTATGAGATGAG
>CALQCP020000277.1 GCA_943329105.2 Chitinophaga pinensis
AACGAAACCTGGCACGATGCCTCCGCCGTACATCGAGGGCGCCAGCCAGTTTCTGGTGCAGCCTGGTCAGACTTGGCAGCACATCCTTGCCGATGTGAAGCCCGGCGATGAAATCATCTTTCCCGCTGGGTTCCATGTTGCGCAAGTGATCGATGGACTGCAAGGCACACGCGAGAAGCCGATCTTCATACGCAGTCGCGACCGCGTTCCTGCTGCCGTTGCATGTGATGGCGATGGTTGGGTGTTTCGCAGATGTAAGCATGTGGTAGTTGAAAACATCATGTTTCTCAGCCCGCGCGGCGCGGCGGTGGTGATTGACGGGCGCGACGGCGAAGTGGCACCAACGCAACCATGGCCCGCTGAATTCACGCTACGCAGTTGCACCATCAATGGCGCGCGTGTCAATACGGAGCAAGATGCAGTGCGCTTGCAATCGGTCACCAATGTTCGCATTGACCAAGTGCAAGTAGAGGGATGGAATGATGCAGCAGTTGAAATCGTTGACTCGCGCCGAGTCTTGGTGCGCGGGTTGATGATGGTGCCCAACAACACCATGTCTCAGAATGTCGGCATCAAGGTGCTCGGCGACTCCGGACTGATTTCTGTGACTGGGTGTGCATTCAACAAGACCATTCGCGTGGGAGTGCAAGTTGGAACTGCATGCCCGGGTGGTGATGTCAAATTCGCGCCGGCGATCGATCAGATGCGCATTGATCGCTGCATCTTTGATAGCGTTGGCACCGGGGTCTCGATCGTCAATGTGCGCGACTTGGTGCTTTCACGCGCCACGCTCATCAACCCGACCGATGCGATCTATGCCATCCCTGATGATGCCGGAACGATCAGCAAGGTGCTCGTGGAGAAGTGTTTGGCGTTCTGGGTTCCCGGTGCATTGGCCAAATTCTCGCCGCATCCCGAGCGCATCCTCCCACCCAGCGTGACCCTCAGCGACAACCTGTGGTATTCGGTGGAACTTCCCGCGGCCTGGGAAGTCTTGGGCGCGCCGTTTGGCTTCCAGAGCGCGGCGCAATTGACGAGCCTCGATCCGGGGATCGACACCAACACCCTCCGACCGCGAAACGGGGAAGCCCTGCGGTACGGCGCCCACAGTATTGCCGCCACGCAGGGAAAACGGCTCCCAGACGACCCCGTGGACAGCGATCCCGCACCGGTGGCGCCGCAGCGGCAACCCTGACTCATCCGCGAGCGGTTCGATGTATCATCCCTGCCCCCTCGCAACCTTCCCGGTTGCGTGGTCCGTGCATGAATTCCAAGGTCGGGTGCCGCGGCGCGGCCGACCTCACAGAACGATCCGCCGCACGACTCCAGACGGAGCCACCACAGACATGCCCAGCACTGGCACGATCAAGCAAGTCATCGGTTCGACTTTCGACGCACAGTTCCCTGAGAACGGGATTCCCGAGATCTTCAACGCACTGACCGTGGAGTTTGAACTCAACGGTCAGAAGCAAGTCCTCGTCGGCGAGGTTGCCAAGCACCTTGGCGGCGGCATGGTTCGCTGCGTCGCATTGGCGTCTACCGACGGCCTGCGCCGCGGAACCCCGTGCGTCGACACCGGTTCGCCAGTGCGCGTGCCCGTGGGCGAAGGCGTGCTCGGACGCGTGTTCAACCTCCTCGGCCAGCCCGTGGATGAACGCGGACCGGTGAACACCACCGACACTGCGCCAATCCATCGCTCCGCTCCAACCATTGCCGACCTCAACCCCAAGACCGAAATGCTGCAAACCGGCATCAAGGTCATCGATCTGCTGTGCCCATTCGTGCGCGGTGGAAAGATCGGACTGTTCGGCGGCGCAGGCGTCGGCAAGACCGTGGTCATCCAAGAGATGATCGCCCGCGTTGCTCGTAACTTCGGTGGATACTCAGTATTCGCCGGCGTCGGCGAGCGCACCCGCGAAGGCAACGATCTCTGGCTGGAAATGCAAGAAGCCGAGTACACCGATGCGAACGGGCAGAAGATGCACGTTCTTGACAAGGTGGCCATGGTGTTCGGTCAGATGAACGAGCCGCCAGGCGCACGTCTGCGCGTGGCACTGAGCGCGTTGACGATGGCAGAGAACTTCCGCGACAAGAGCGGTAAGGAAACCCTGCTGTTCGTGGACAACGTGTTCCGTTTCACACAGGCTGGCTCCGAGGTATCCGCACTGCTCGGCCGCATGCCGAGCGCCGTGGGATATCAGCCGACGCTGTCCACGGAGATGGGTGCCTTGCAAGAGCGCATCACCTCCACCAAGGACGGCGCCATCACCTCCGTGCAGGCGATTTACGTGCCCGCCGATGACTTGACTGACCCGGCACCTGCAACCACGTTCACCCACTTGGATGCGTTCATCGTGCTGGAGCGCAAGATCGCTGAGAAGGGCATCTACCCTGCAGTGGATCCGCTCTCTTCGACGAGCCGCATCTTGGATCCGCAGATCGTCGGCGAGCGCCACTACAAGGTGGCACGTCGCGTGCAGAACATCTTGCAGCGCTACAAGGATCTGCAGGACATCATCGCCATTCTCGGCGTTGATGAACTGAGCGAAGACGACAAGTTGTCCGTGTCACGTGCGCGCAAGTTGGAGCGATTCCTCAGCCAGCCGTTCTACGTTGGTGAGATCTTCACCGGTCTGCCCGGCGTCACCACCACGCTCGACGAGACCATCGACAGCTTTGAGCGCATTTGCAGCGGCGAGGGCGACAACCTCCCTGAAAGTGCGTTCATGTACGTCGGTACCTTGGACGATGCCCGTAAGAAGGCAGAAAAGATGGCTGCGGCCGTCTAAATCGCCTGAGTGCGACCATCACAACACTCCCATCGCGGGACGCAATTGCGTCCCGCGATGTGTTTTTAGACTTCCACCGATGGTCCGATGGTGGTACGGTGGGCGCATGGTCCACGCCACTCTGCTACTGGTCGTTGCGTTGCAAGCCCCTGCCGGGCCTGGACCATCCGCCGCACCGCCGCAGAATCCACCGCCGCGCCGACTGCTTGAACGACAACAAATGCAACCAGGCCGCATGCGTGCTCGTGAGAACCTTGCGCGTGATCCCAACGAGCCGGATCCCGCAGAGATGGCACCGGAACCAACGCCCGAGCCGGAGTTGGCAGAGCCGACGCCCGCGCCGGTAGTCGCTCCTGCTGCTGCGCCCGCAGCCGCCAATCAGCCGGCTGTACTCGCACCGATGGTGCCTTCCGCGATTGCCCCCGGCAACACTGCCGCCGGCGCCTCGCCCGCAGTAGCAAGCCCCAGCGTCGGCGCGGCGCCAACAGGTGCCAAAGCGAAATTTGTGTTCGACCCGCAACCACTGGCACCGCTCACGATGCTGGTTGGCCCAGCGATCGGCGCACTGTGGTTAGTGACACGGCGCGGAGTGGGATCGTCAGCGGGTTAAGGAGTTGACTCAGATCGCTTCGCGTCTGCCCATGACGGCGGACGGAATCCACTGACCTTACCGTCGGG
>CALQCP020000278.1 GCA_943329105.2 Chitinophaga pinensis
CAGTTTGGTAGCCCAGAATCATCGATCGATGCCCTGAGCCGGTTCTATGAGAGCGCCTATCCGCCACCAACTTCCATGCGTGCGGCAGCGCTTGATATTGCGCGGCGGATTCCGGCAAAGACCCCGGGACGCGCGCAGATCATGCGGCGGATCGCTCGCGATGCCATCTTCACCGACCCTCGCGCATCGCTGGAATTCTTTGCGTTCGAAGCCCTCGGCGCGGCTTCCGATCCAGCCATGGATTCTCAAAGTGCGGCAGATGCCGTGGCGATGATCGCAGCGGAGGCCGCCGCGCTTGACACATTTCAGTATCCATCCGAGTCGTGGCGAGCGTGTGCTGATTTCTTGTTGTCGCAACAGGAGCCACGTGCGGCCAGTGAGTTTCTGCGCGCGTGCCTTGAGGATCCGTCCAAACGGAGCGAGGAAGAGATAGCGCTCTTAGCTCGCGCCGCAGTGGCATGCGATGCAATCGTTGGTGGCAGAGCAGGGGAATCGCTGGCGCTTGCGGGCCGACTGCGCGGATTGGGCCACCACCCCTTTGGCAATTCTGATCGACCAGGATCGGAGTCGGATGTGTTGAGTGGCATCCTGTCCTTGCTCGGCGATAGCGCCGGTGCAGAGTTGGTGTTGGAAGCAGGGTTGGCGGTTGATCCTGCTGACGGCGGGCTGCTCAACAATTTGGGATTCGCTCGCCTGGAGCGTGGGCTCGCGGATGCGCGAACGGAGCAACTGCTCGAACAGGCCCTTCGACTACGCCCCAGTGACTCCGGAACGCTCGACTCGATGGGTTGGCTTCGCTACCTGCAGGGCCGGCTGACCGACGCCGACGGTGTTCCGGGAGCGATTTCGCTGCTCGAACGATCGGTAGCGAGCCAGGGCAAGGCGCCCAGTGCCGTGAAATATGACCATCTTGGTGACGCGCGGTGGCGGGCGGGTGACCACGACGGTGCACGCCAGGCGTGGTTGGAGGCGGTTCGAATCGCCGAAGGTGGTCTGACCCGGGAGCAGACCATTGAACTTCTGCGGGCCATGTTTCGCAAGCAGTTTGGTCTGGGAGCGATCGATGCCGCGCGCTACTACAACGCGCATGACGGTCAGGTGGCAGCCCGGGCACGCGGTAAAATCGAAGCCGTGACCAAAGGCGTCGAGCCGGAAGTCGCGCCCACCCCCGCGACCACTCCCACCAATCCCCCCGAACTCAGGAAGCAGTAACGATCATGGCAGGGCATAGCGTCTGGAAGAACATCAAGCATCGCAAAGCAGCCGTCGATGCAAAGCGCGGCAAGATTTGGTCCAAATGCTCGCGTGCAGTGATCGTTGCGGCGCGACTCGGCGGGGCTGATCCAAAATTCAATTCAAGCCTTCGCATTGCGATCGACTCAGCAAAGGCGGCCAACATGCCGCGCGACACCATTGAAAAGGCGGTCAAGAAGGGTGCCGGCAGTGATGCCGCAGACCAATACGAGGCCGTGCGTTACGAGGGCTACGGACCGGGTGGCGTGGCGGTGATCGTTGATTGTTTGGTGGCCAACGTCAACAAGACCGCGCCGGAAATGCGGATCATGTTTGACAAGAATGGCGGAAACTTGGGTGTGCAAGGCAGCGTCACTTACAGTTTTTCCCACAAAGGGGTGGTCTTAGTTTCTGCCGAGGCCACCACCGAGGAGAAGTTGTTCGATGTGGTGCTTTCGGCGGGCGCAGAGGACGTATTGAGCGGCGAAGAGGGTTGGCAGGTCACCTGCGGGGTGGCCGATCTTGCCAAGGTTCGTGATGCGCTTGACGCCGCGGGCATTGCCGTGGAGAGCGCCAACTTCTCGTACATTCCCGTTTCCATGGTGGAGCTCGACGCGGCAACTGCAGCGCGCGTAGCAAAGCTTGTGGCAGTGCTCGAAGAGCATGACGATGTCCAGACAGTGCATGTCAACGCCGAGATCCCTGATGCCTGAACCACGCACTGATTCCGTTCGACCCATCCGCGCCGCATTCGCACCGCTTGCCAATCGCTATGCGCGCGTGTGCTTCGCGCTACTCGCCGTGGTTGCCATGACTGGGTGTGGGCACTCGCAGGCGTGTCAGTTTGATGACTATCCGCGGGACGATGTCTGGATGGCCGTGGTGCAAGCCTCGCGCGCGCCGCGTTACCCCGATTGGATTGTTGTTGAGAACAAGTTGAAGGTCGATGACGCTGCACGACGCGTGACGGTCTATCGCGACCTGCGCCGCGACTTAGTAGAGCCGGGTCTCTCGCCGCAGCGTGAGGAGTTGCAATGGCGATTCTCCGCAGTGGTCTCCGCGCAATCGCCCACCACGGTCACGTTCTCTTCACCGGACTGGGCGGTGCCAGCACACTTCTGGAAGGAAGCGGATCACTTCTTCGGGCAGGTGCGCATGCGCCTTGGTGAACTTGGCCCAGTGCGCCCAGTACCAGGCGACCCGATGGGCGGAGCACCGGCCGAAGGATCACGCGACCCCAACACGCCCGGGCACATGTCAGAGAAACCTGCTGAAGGGCAGCTCGCGGCGCCGTGAGTTCTGTTCCTCCCACGCGTGACATTCGCATCATTGCGACCGCCGCCCTTGCACTCGCATGGTTCACTTTGCCGCTGGCATTCAGCATTCTGCTGTTTGCAAAGCTGGCAGAAATCACCGACTGGCTGCATGAACATCACGGCAGCGGGCCATGGATTGCAGCTGGTGCATTTGCAGTCTGCGCTGGCTTTGGTTTGCTGCCCACGTATGCGCAAGCGGTCTTGATGGGTTGGGTCTTTGGAACTGCAATCGGCGTTCCGGTTTCAGTGGCGGGTTATGTTGGTGGAGCGGTGTTGGGCTACGGTCTCTCGCGCCTCTTGACTGGCGATGCCATTGTGCGACGTATCGACGACCACCCGCGCTGGCGGGTCGTTCGTTCATCGCTTGTGGAAGCCAACACATGGCGGACGATGGGACTCGTTGCACTGCTGCGATTCCCGCCGAACTCGCCGTTTGCATTCACCAACTTGGTATTGGCAGCATCAGGTGTTCGCTTTGTACCGATGATCATCGGATCGATCGCGGGGATGTTGCCGCGCACCTTCATCGCCGTATGGGTGGGGGCGCAGGGCGCGGCAACGGGGGCGAAGGACTTGAAGGAACTGATGGAGAAGCAAGGCCTCTTTGCGATCGCGATCGGCTTCGTCATCCTCATCGGCGTGCTTGCCATCATGCAACACGTGGGTAAACGCGCGCTGGCGGCTGCGGGGCTGTAAGTGAATGGGTGCCGTTCACCTCTGTCCGTACTTTTGGGGCGCGGTTGAAGTGAGTTGAGTCGTCCACCGCCCCCTCCGTTGCGCGCGGGACCCTCGGACGCGGACGGCTGCGCTCCACAAGGTTCCGCTTAGCCTCGGGCGAAACTGTTCGTCCGGTTGGCACCCACGGGGCGTACGTCCAACTGCCGGACTTCTCAGTTTCACACGCCGCTTA
>CALQCP020000279.1 GCA_943329105.2 Chitinophaga pinensis
ACATCGCCGAACGCGGCACGCTTTCACAGGATCCGTCTACGTACGTATGCAATCCTTCGCGCCTTGACCCAACACTTGCGCCGGCTGGACATTCCGCGCTGTACGTGTTGGTGCCAACGCCCAACGACAAGCCCGGTCACTGCAAAGTTGACTGGGAACAGTCCAAGGCAGAACTGCGCGAGCGCACCCTGAAGCAATTGGAAACCGTCTTTGGCATCACGGACATCCGCTCACGCATCCGTGCGGAACACCTGGTCACGCCCGCCGACTGGAAGTCCGAACGCATTGCGCACGGAGCCACTTTCAATCTCGCGCACAACCTTGGCCAAATGCTGCACCGCCGTCCGCAGCATCGCTTGCAGGGCTTCGACAATCTCTGGCTGGTTGGCGGCGGCACGCACCCAGGCAGCGGCCTGCCGGTGATCTTCCTTTCCAGCGAGATCACCACCAACCTGATGTGCGCCGAAGCAGGCGTGCCTTCGCCGCTGTAACGCACGCCCGCCCCCCGGCGCGGCACCACTGATCTCGCTTTCTGAGCTGGTAAAGAGATGGCTGTGCCATGTGGACGCCGAACGTGGGCAGTCCCCGCCCCTGTCCTCCACTGCCCAATTTTTCCCGCTGGATCCCCCAGGAGTCCGCGATTTATCCCCATTCCGCCCTCACTATGCCGATCCTTCCCTTGGAAATAACCATGAATCACACCCTCGCTCGACGCTTCTCCGTGACCGTCCTTGGCGCACTCGCTGCATCGATACCCGCCCTGACCGGCTGCGAGACACCCCCGCCGCCTGTCCAGGAAGCCCCGCCCGCCCCCGTGGTCCCGCAGGAAACCGAGGCTGAACTCCAAGCCCGCGCCCGCGAGCAGTTCACCGCGCAACTCACCACCGCCATGGCAGACTTCGATGCCGCCCTCGCCGCTCGCAACCCGGAGCAACTGGCGACATCCATGCAGACCATCAACATGACCATGCTCACCGCCCGCAAGGCCGGATGTGAGCTGGGCATGGATCCCCAAGTCCAAGACCGCACCCTGCAGCGCGACGCCTTCTTCCAAGGCGTGAATGTCATCCCGCTCTTAGAGCCAAGCTTGGCCCGCGCCGAAGCGGATGCCGCCGCGTCCCGCTGGTCCGACATGCAGTCCGCCATGACTGCTATCCGCGCCCTCTTCACGCAGTCCGACCCAGCCATCGCGCCCGAGCAGCGCACCGCGGTTGCGCAACGAATTGCAGACTTGGAACAACGCCTGCAGGCAGGACTCGCGCTCCAGGCACAACAAACCCTTGCCACCAACCTGAGCAACCAACTCACTGCCGCCACCACCGCGCTTGCCGCTGACACCGCCGCCGAAGCCGACCGCGCTACCAGCACAGTGACCGCGGCAGAAGCCTCCATCGCCACACTAACGCTCGTCCCCACCGCTGACCTGACGCGCCAAGCCGCAGAACTACGAACCCTGATCGCCACCACGCGCACCCACGTGGAACAGCGCGCCAACGCCGCGCGCCTGCAGACTGCGCTCGAAGCGCTTGACCGCGAAGCCACCGCCGCCGCTGGCAAACTCGCCGGCCTCACCACCGCGGCCACCAAAGCCACCGAACTGCAGCGCGCCATCGATACCACCGCGCTGGAAGCCACCGCCAAGCAATCGCTCAATCAGTCCGCCACTCGCCTGTCCGCGCGGCTACAAACGCAGATCGGCGCCCTGCAAGACACCGCCGCCCGCGCCACTATTGACGCACAGATCGAGACTGCACGCACCGCCATGACTGCGGCCACCGCAGCCATCACCGCATCGCAACTCCCCGTGGCCGGCGAGCAACTCACCGCCGCGCAAACGGCATCCCAGGCCGCCGCTACGTTGCATGGCTCAACCCGTTGGTCCGAACCACAGAAGTCCACGGAAGCGCGCACCGCCTGTGATGCACTGAGCGCTGATGTCGCACGGCTCGAACGCACCCTGGCGGGCGCACGTGCCGACGATGGCATCGCGCGCGCCATGACCGCCGCCGAAACTCACCTCAAGGCCAATGAAAGTGCCGCTTGGCCAGCCGACATCACCGCCGTCACCGAGGCCTCACGCGTACCGGACGCCACACCCGCCAAGCGCGCTGATGCCGAAGCCATGCTGGCACGCCTGACGTCTGCCATGGAACGTGAAAGCGTGCTGAGCGCACGTTCGCCGGCCATTGAACAATCCATGGCTGACATGTCTCTTGACAGCGCGCGCACGCAGATTGAAGAACTGCGCACCGCCGCCACTGCCCCCGCCATCATCGAAGCAGACCGCACCATCATCACGGCACGAGCGGATGAATTCACGCAACGCGTTGATGAGCTCCAACATGTCCACGACATGAAAGTGCGCCTCATCATCATTGCTGCCGTTGCAGTCGGCGCCCTCAGTGGCATCATCGCCCTAGTGATGCGCCGCCGCCGAGCCGCAAAAATCCACACGCCCCCAGACGCGTGAGCGCCAGGGGGCGTGGAGTGTGGACGCTGGCCGAAGCCAACGTGGAGTGCAAAGTAAGGGTCAGGCGCGGCGGCGACGGCCACCGACCAGACCAGCGACGCCGAGGAGGGCGAGTGCGCCCGGAGCGGGAGTCGCAGTGACGGTGATTTCTTGCTCACCGTAGTTGGTTGAACCAGAGAAGGTTGAGATCTTGATCTTCCAGTCGCCGATGTCATTGGCTTGACCGCTGCATCCGGTGAGGTAGCCGACGTTCCAGTTTTGCTGCCAAGCCATGTTGCCAGCCGAGAAGTCGGTGCCGACATCTTGCGAAGTAACGACTGTCGAGACCTGCCCATTTGGACGGGTGATCAGCATGCTCATGCTGATTGCTCCAACTGCTGGACGTGCGCCATTGAGCGTGATGCTCCAAGTGAAGCCCCAACTCGTAGCGCTATTCGGCGGGAACCCGGCCCACCAACCCGCCCTGTTCACAGCCTGACCAGCAATGCCCGTATAAGCACCGGTACTGCCATCAATGTTCAGCCACGAACCGCCACCAGAGAGCGAGGACACCGTCTGCGCGCTCTCGGGCATGTTGCCGTTACCGTACGCGTGCGCCTTGATGCCGATCAACAACTGCTGGGCGCCTGGGCCAGCGCTGGTGTTCATCCGGTAGCCGTCATTACCAACGCCAGTACCCGAAGTCATAGCGATCGGTGTGCCGTTGTACTGAAGCTGACCAAATGACGACTGCGCACTCACCGGTGCCGCGATAAACGCCGTTGCTGCCAAGACAGACAGACCGATTGAAGACATGGTTGCGTTTCGAATCATTGCAATTTCAATTCTGGGCAGACTGCCCGTTGTTGGCCCACACTCCCGTGCGGACGTGACATCGCCGAAACCGTCGGCGCGCGGCGTAAATTCGGTGACCCGGAACGGGCGATCAGCCGGAAGCATTGCCATCACTCGCAGGCTCCACCAGCATCCATAGCAACGCTTCA
>CALQCP020000280.1 GCA_943329105.2 Chitinophaga pinensis
TGGATCCATCGACGGCCGTCGATTCCAACCTGTGCCCCGAGGGAACGTGGGTGGAGGTGCAACTCAGCTACTTGGGAGCGCGTTCCACGGACTGCAATCTGAACGGCGTCATGGACACCTGTGAGATTGCCGATGGGCTCACCGTCGACATCAACCACAACGGCGTTCCCGACACCTGCGAAACTCCCTTCACGGCCTGCCCAGGCGACTTCGACGGCAACAACACCGTCAGCGGCAGCGACCTCGGCGCGTTGCTCGGTTCATGGGGGCCATGCCCACCAGGAGCCGTTGGCGACATGGACAGTAACGGCGTCGTCAACGGCGCCGACCTCGGGGCGCTCCTGGGCGCGTGGGGGCCGTGCGACACCTAAGTGAAGCACACTGAGAGAGCGCCCCGCCCGCACCGGACCCCCGTCCGTGCGGGCGGGGTGCCTTTCAGGGCGTCTTATAACTGACTAATTCCGAGATTGGGTGCTTGCCGGGGACCCACATCCGGGCAACCATATACCGACATGCCGATCCCCACACTTGTCGTCAGCAGTCTCTTGCAGGTCTGCCTCGCTGGTTCTGCCGCTGGCCCCGCCGACGCGCCGGCACCAGTGTGGGTGTTCTTCAAGGACAACCGCGCCACGCCAGCCTCCATCGCCGACACCGCACTCACGCCGCGCGCCCTCGCGCGCCGCGCGCTTCGACGCACGCTGCCGGGACTGTTTGATGTTCACGACGTTCCGATGCCAACAACACGCGCCACCGCCGTGACCGGCACCGGTGCTCAGTTACGCACGCAGAGTCGTTGGCTGTGCGCAGTCAGCGCCATGGCAACGCCAAAGCAAATCGAAGCACTGCGCGGACTGCCGGATGTCACACACGTGGAAGCGGTTGGACGCGGTCGCGCTGGTTGGCAAGACGAACAAGAACTGCCGCCACCAGAAGGATGGGCCGCCGGCATCGACTACGGCGCGGCGAATCCGCAATTGACGCAGATCGATATCCCCCGCCTGCACGCGCGTGGATACACCGGCACCGGCATGGTGATCGGTGTTCTTGATACCGGTTTCAATCGCGTCCATGAGGCGTTCACCAACCCGGCGCATCCACTGCGTGTGATCGCCGAGTGGGACTTCATCAACAACGATGGAAACACTGGAATTCAGGCTGGCGACAACAGCGAGCAACACAAGCACGGCACCTGGATTCTTGGAACGATGGGCGCGTATTCCCCCGGCAGCATGGTCGGTGCCGCATACGACGCGGAATTTATTCTCTGCAAGACGGAGGACGTTCCCACCGAGACGCCCATCGAAGAGGACTACTACGTTGCTGGGCTTGAGTTCATTGAAGCACGTGGGGCCGATGTGGCTACCAGTTCACTCGGATACATCGATTGGTACACGCAGGCTGACCTCAACGGCAACACCGCCGTCACTACGGTTGCTGTGAATGTGGCAACAGAAAACGGTGTGGTGTGCTGCACCGCCGCCGGAAACGCTGGTCATGACGCGAACCCCACCACCAGCACGCTCGGTGCCCCCGCCGATGCATACAACGTGCTCACCTGCGGAGCCGTTGATATCAATGGCGCGATCGTTGGTTTCTCATCAAGCGGCCCCACGGCTGATGGTCGATTGAAGCCGGAAATTCTCGCCTGCGGATTGAACACCGTCACCGTGAACTCCACCAGCGTCACTGGCCTCTCCGGCGTGAGTGGCACCAGCCTGAGCACTCCACTGATCGCCGCAGCGGCCGCGTGCATCTTGCAAGCCCGTCCGGACTACGGCGTAGCGGAGATTCGCGAAGCGCTCTTTGCAACGGCATCGCGCTCCGATGCTGCGGGCTTACACCCGGATCCACTCTTCGTGGAAGGGCATGGAATCATGCGCGCATACGCAGCCGCGGCCCGCGGCCTACGCACGGCTGACCTCAATTGGGATGGTTTCGTCAACGGTATCGATCTCGGATTGATGCTCGGGCAGTGGGGGCAAACTGGAGTCCCCGGATCTGTGTTTGGCGATGTGACACTCGACGGTGTTGTCGGAGGCGCCGACATCGGCGGGTTGCTCGGTCAGTGGTGAACGCAACGCGCCACCCGGCTCGACTACCCTGCCCCGCATGATTACTGCGATCGCCGCATCGTGCGCTCTGTCCGCCCTCACCATCTTCGCCATTGCTGCTCATTCAACGATCGCACCGCCACCCGTTGCCGCCGCGACGCCGAACGCACCCAGCGAAGACGTGGTGATTCGCACTGCCTTAGCGCTGGTATCGCCATCGCCGCGCAGCGCATCCCGTTCACTGGTCCGACGCGACCCGATTGAGGCGCAGTTGGTGGCTGGCACGTTCGTCACACCGAAGGTGGGCGACATCCCTGTGCCTACCACTCCGGTAGCGCCACCTGCAACGGGTGGAACGACACCACCGAACGCCGCGAACAGAACGCCCGCTCCACCGCCGAGTTTCAATGCCTGGACCGCCATCACCGCTCATGCGGATGGGGTGTTTCAGGGCGAAGAAGGCAGCGCACTCGCGGGCGGTTGGATCTACGCCACCGTCAACAGCGCAACCGAACGCGTGATGATGTTGGACGCTTCTGGGCACGGCACCGTGTTCGTGAACGGCGAACCGCGCGGAGGCGATCCGTATTCCTGGGGATTCGTGCGCGTACCCGTCAAACTCAAGCCTGGAACGAACGAGTTCCTGTTCTCCGTCAGTCGCGGTCGATTGGCTGCAAAGCTCACTGCGCCATCCGCTGCGGCATTTATCTCCAATCTTGACGTACTCGCCCCATCACTTGTTGCCGAGCGCGACACCGATGGGCCGATCGGCGTTGCGGTAGTCAATGCAACCACGCAGCCGCTCGCCGGCGCGCGCATCCATGTTGACAGCGACCTCGCCGACAGTGACGAATGGGTTGAACTCCATGTCATGCCTGCACTCACTGTGAAAAAGGTGGCTTTGCCTGCGCGATTCACGGCGCAGTTCGCTGGTGCAGCAGGCAGCAAGCATTCCGTACAAGTGACACTCGCAACGCGCGACGGCACCGTGCTGAGCACCCTGCCGGTTGAACTTTCCACCATCAGTTCGAGCGATCGCCGCGTAGTGACGCGCATGAGCACGATCGATGGAAGTGCTCAGTACTACGCGGTTGTTCCGTCGACGGCCATGATGCCAACCACTGCGATCGGCGCTGCCAATGCCGGTGGTGATGCAAAGCCGGGCATTCTCTTCAGTGTGCACGGGGCGGGCGTTGAAGCAACCAGCCAGGCTGCTGCGTATGCGCCGAAGAAGGAAGCACACATTGTGTGCCCAACCAATCGCCGTCCGTTCGGTTTCGATTGGGAAGACTGGGGACGCATTGATTTCACGGAAGCAGTGGCGCACGCACGCGCGACGCTCGTGAATGATCCGCGTCGCAGTTGGCTCACTGGTCATTCCATGGGCGGCCA
>CALQCP020000281.1 GCA_943329105.2 Chitinophaga pinensis
CTGAAGGCACGCATTGCCGCATCTCCGTTGGAGTCGCAGCGCATGCTGGTGCCGGTTGCTATTGAAACGGACCCGCGCGCAGTGGAAGCCATTGCTGACGCTGGTCCGCTCTTGGAACGGCTTGGCATTGAGCTTGGCGCTGTCGGCCCGCGCGCGGTCTTGGTACATGCGTATCCAACATTTCTCCTTGGGCGTGGCGTTGAGCCAGCGGCGTTTGTGCCGGGTCTCCTAGCGCAGATTGCCGAGGACGGGCACGCAGACTTTGAATCAGCACTGCATTCAGTGTTGGACATGATGGCATGCAAGGCATCAGTGAAAGCGGGTGATCGATTGTCACCAACAGAGATTGAAGCACTTCTTGATTTGCGCGATCGCATTGAGCGCGGCACCGCGTGCCCGCACGGTCGACCCACCGCGTTGCGCATCACCATGCGTGACCTCGAACGAAACTTTGGAAGGTCCTGACCGTATGGCGAGGCAGCAGA
This sequence comes from Chitinophaga pinensis, assembly GCA_943329105.2. GTDB lineage: Bacteria > Planctomycetota > Phycisphaerae > Phycisphaerales > SM1A02 > UBA966. Next base: position 486 of record CALQCP020000281.1, read on the forward strand.
ATCTCACCGATGAGTGGCTTGAAGCCGAGCGCGGCGCGCGCGCATTTACTGTCGTCGGTGGATGGGGAAGCGCCGACGGTGTGGTCGCGTCGCCACCACGGGATGCTGGTTGGATGGCGCGTTCGCGCGAGGGCACGCCTGGCGCGCATGGCGCCTCTGTACCGGTAGTGCTCTTAGCACCGCAATGGCCTGGACTTGAAGACTCGGTTGCAGTGGCGCTTGCGGACGACGCGGTGGCAGTGGGGCTACTTCGTGGTGGCGTTCGCGTGGCTCGTTTGCGTGCGCTGAACTTTTCTGGTCCGCCGGATGTTGGAATGTGGGTCGATGCCATTGTTGATTCATTGCAATCAGTTGCAAGTAGTTCCGCCGCAGTTGGATTGGCTGGAACCTGGGTAGCCGGCACCGCGTGTGCCTTGGCTGCTGCACGCCACGAAGAGTTGTTGCTCCTGGTGTGCGTGGGTGCCCCCAGCGCCGAGATCATGAGTCGCCGAACTCCAGAAAATGAGGATGACTCCATGTGGACATCCTCTGCAACGTTGCAGCTCATTGAGCAACTTTCTGACCTCGCGCCGCTTGAAGCAGTTGGAGTCTTTCCTCGCCCATCATTCTTTGTGCAGGGAGCCGTTGATGAACTGTTGACCGCCGCACACTTTGAGGCGTGGCGCGCAGCCATCACCGCAACCGGTCGCTCAGCCGACGGCGTGGAGATTGGTTTCACGGACGCGTTCTTTCGATGCGTCGATGCTGGCGGCGCCATTGACGTGCACGGCGAAGAAGGTCGATCGCTCCTTGCCGACGCAGTGGCAAACTGGGTGGCGCGCACCGTCACGCCGGCGGCAGGGGCTCGTCGCGCTCGGTAACGATGTGGTGATACACCGTCTCGCCGGTGCGCATGGTGCGACGAACGTAGGGGGCACACAGCCCGCACCCGGTTCCGCACTTGAATTCCTGCTTGATATCAGCGAACGTTGCGCCGGGATGTGATTCCAGCCACCGCTTCACGGTACTGAACTCCACCTTGTGACAGACGCAGCGTTCAATGCGCACGAATCAATCGCCTCCATACGCAGCGTCGTTTGACGAAAGGAATCCGTTGTCGGGAAATCCCATGACCCATGTTGCCATGGTCGGCGAAATGCTTGGGCTCGACTGCGGATCAGCGTAAGTGGAAATGTGACCATCAAGGTGCGCGCAACAGGTGCACCCGCCCCAGTGTCGAAACGCTTGTGTTCCTGCTGCGACAAGACCAAGGTCGCCCTCGGCGCGATTCATGGGCGCACGCATGAATTTGTTTGCGCCCCCGCGCCATCCGCCATCGCCAAAGACGGCGGTGCCTGCAGGATCGCGGATCGCAGTTGCTGGGACGCCCATGCGCGCGGTACGCCATCCATCAAGCGCGTTGCCGTTTGCGTCCACCGTTGGATAGGTACCTTCGTGCCCAAGGTAACTGGTATTGTAGTTGTAGCCCGTGTAGGGGTCCGCACCGAATGTCGATGCGCCTTCAAAGTCTGGGCACTGCTGCACGGCGAGCGGCGTGTCCGTGTAGTCCCACAATGGTCCTGGCGTTACAGCGCCGGCGCGTTGTTCAAAGTCCCACGCGATGGTTCGGACCACGCCTGTATCAAGGACGTAAAGCACCGCCGCTGGCATGGCTCCATTGGAGGAAACGTAGGCCTCACACGCAATGGAAATCTGTCGCAAGTTAGAAGTACAAGCCGTGCTTCGTGCCATTCCAGAAGCGGAACGAAGGCCAGGCAGCAGCACTGCGATGAGTATGGCAATCACGGTAACGACGACAAGGAGTTCAACAATGGTGAACGCGCGGCGCAGCGGTGCGTTGCCGTGTGTCATGACCAATTCCCCAGCAAGAGGCCAAGGTCGGAGCCGCCCACGTGACCGTCGCGATTGAAGTCGGCCGGGCAATCGGCACATGGCCCCCATGCTCCAAGCAGCATTCCAAGATCCTCGCCATTGACTCGTTGGTCATGGTTCATATCTCCCAACATGCGTGTTGCATGCACGGCAACCACGGCGTCCACCTCTGGAACGCTGGCGGCGTCCACAGCAACACGAATTCGGATGAAGCGTGCCGAAGCAATTCCAGCATCGGCAAGATCAATGCGTGTTCCGCCCGCGGAGTTGCCGTACACGGCAAGCAGCTCTGGCCAACTCAGTCCAGCAATAGAGTCGGCATTCACTTGCGGGTCAATCGGCAGCGCGGGATCGGTTGGCTGCGTGCCGGGTGCAGTGGAGTAGGGCGCGACATCGGTCCAGCCCAACGTGGGAAGTCCGCCGTCAGCGATCGCATTTGGAACAGTAAACCAAGTGGTGCCATCAATACTCAGGTCGATCGAGCCGCCTTCAGTAAACACCCAGCCAGCAACACCGCCGGGGTAGGCAATGTCTCCGCACATGGCATTGCCATAGACAATGAGATCCACGCCGAACGGGTGCGATGCATCATCAATAATTGCTTCGTCGAATGCGAGCACCAGTTCGCCACCTCTGCCGACCGACACAATCTCCGTCGGCATGAACGCAGGACGGAACGGAGTGACTGCGCCAGGTTCGATTCCAACGCCTGTGAATCGCGTGGGCGGTCCAAGTGCGCTGGCAGGATTCTGGTACGAGCCGCCCGCGCCGCTTCCCGCGGTGTAGCGGACAACGGTGGTTGCGCAACGCGGCGTGTCGGCAACGGATGTCATGCTGGCAATCGCTACGCTGAAGCACGCCGCGATCATGCGCGTGTGCATGCCATCCATGGCATATACAGGGGTGAATTCCATGCTGACCTAGCTCAGCCGCGCCTGCGGCCGTAAGTGGTCCATCCGGTCTTGAGCCCAAATCGCGTGGGCGTGACCGATGCGCAGGCCGGTCTTCCGGCTAAGGGCTCCGGCTCCGCCTTCCCAGCCCAGCGCGTTGCACGC
>CALQCP020000282.1 GCA_943329105.2 Chitinophaga pinensis
CCCCTGCAAGCGCAGCGCATCCCGATGGGCAAGTCATTGCCATCGATGCCAAGTTCAACTTTGACGACAATGCCGTGTTCCGCCACCCGGATCTGCGCGCGATGTTCGACCCAACGGAAGAGAACGCGTCAGAGATGCGCGCTCGCGAATTTGAACTGAATTTTGTGGCTCTCGACGGCAACATCGGCTGCCTCGTCAACGGCGCTGGTCTGGCCATGAGCACCATGGACATCATCAAGTTGCACGGCGGCGACCCAGCCAACTTCTTGGACGTCGGCGGCGGCGCCACGGAAGAAGCGATTACCGAAGCATTCCGAATCATCCTCGCCGATGCCGCCGTGAAGGGCGTGTTGGTGAACATCTTCGGTGGCATCATGCAGTGTGACCGCGTTGCACGCGCCATCGTTGCTGCAGCAAAGAATGTTGGCTTCAAGGTGCCGCTGGTGGTGCGTCTTGAGGGGACCAATGTTGCCGAGGCTCGGATGATCTTGGACGCTGCTCGCGCTGAACTTCCCACCATGCAATCGGCGACCGATCTGGCCGATGCCGCCCGCAAAGTCTGCGCCGCGGTTGCCTGACCGCCACCCGAATACCCATGCTCGTCCTCTTCGATATCGACGGCACCATGCTCCATTCGCTGAGTGCGGGCGTGCATGCCATGACCTCCACGTTGAGCGACTTGCATGGCATTGTTCCAGACTTTTCGCGAATTGAGATCCACGGTCGACTGGACACGCTGATCTGGCGCGACTTAGCCAAGGTGCACGGCTATCCGACCGACGATGCCTCGCATGCGGTGTTCAAGCGTAGTTACGGCGAACACCTCGAACGCCGCCTCGCTGACAACAACACCGTGGAGCGCTTTCGTGGCGCCAAGGAATTGGTTGACGCCACGCGCGCCATTGATGGTCTGACCGTCGGGCTCCTCACTGGAAACTATGAATTCACCGGCAAGCTCAAGGTGCGCCACGCAGGGATCGATCCCGCGCATTTCATCGTGAATGCATGGGGCGATGATGGCCCGGACCGCCGCAGTTTGGTGCCAGTTGCCATGCGCCGCTACGCCGAGCACCACGGGCGACCGGTGGCGCCCCGGGACGTGATCATCATTGGTGACACGCCGGCAGATGTCGACTGCGCGCACGCTTCCGGCGCGCGAGTGATCGCGGTCGCCACTGGGCACTTTGATATTGATGCGCTCCGCGCTGCGGGTGCAGACCTGGCGGTCCATGACTTGAGTGACACGCAGAAGTTGCTGCAGTGGATCACCGCTTCCGCATGACCAGCGCGTCGAGATGCGGTACGGATAGTTATGTGAGTCAGTCGAGTCAGCTGAGTCCGGCGGGCCAGTCGACTTAGTGGCGACCGATACGCTCACTCAACGGCATCAGGATGCGCGGAATGAGACGCTGCTCCACAAGCCGTTCGCCATGACCTGCCAATGCGGCAAGAATGGTTGGCAAATCATCAAGGGACTTCACCGGGCCAGTGCGCCGAACCGTGAGCATGACGCTCAATGGCTCAATCCCATCACGGCCGGCGGACGGTTCCCCGCCGCGCGGGAGACGCGTCTTGACCTCCAGGTAGACATGCATGTCCGGAGCATCGGAGAGTGCGATGGCAAGAAACGGCTGCGAATCCAGGACGTTGTCGGTGGCGATCTCCGCAAATTCACCAAGCGCCGATCCGCCCAGCAACGCGTCCAAGACCACTTCGTCCCGGTTGCCTTCACACTCAAAGTCAAAGGCGTACACCAGCTCCAAGTGATCAACATCGAGTGGGCTAATGGAGAGAAAGTACGGCGCCACTTCAAGCACGGTGCGATGCATCCGGTACGCGTCTTCCAGTGTCTTGGGGTTGACCCATCCGCTCTTCAGCGAGGTCTGGCGCATGCCGATCCACAGAAAGTCTTGATCGTCTTCGCCTGACTCAAGAGCTACTTCGCCATCGGGATAGCGATGCAAGTTTGAAAGCCGAGGCATCTCTTTACGCAGGCGACCAAAGAGGTCAAGCACTGGCTCGCGCGCGGCGGGCAAGTCCATTTTGAGTGCAAGCTTCTGATTGATGCAGAAGTCGCGGCAGAGTGCGCTGAAGTCTGACATGGGCGGTAGGCGGTCTATGCGCGGTCATGCGCGGCATGCGCGGTCATGCCGACGCAGCCGGAGGCCCACCAGCGGCGGCTCCCATTCGGTCCGCATGGTGGGAAATTGAGGACGCGATTCGTTCGCGAGCCTGCTGCAACTTCTGCTCATGCGCACGACGCTGCTTACTGCGCCACGCCAGAATGCGCCAAACCGCAAAGAGAACAATCGGTAGCAGCAGGAGAACCATGCCGCCTGCAAGGATCGGAAGCCAAACAGCGAGCAAGGTGACAATCATGGCCAGCACTGTTTCAGCCATGCCGTAGATCGGATTGAGCCAACCAATGGTGAGCACTGAACTCGATACGCGACCGGCAATCGAAGCTGCCTCGACACCGGAGGCGGTCACCGCACCCACAATGATTCCGAGTGACCACGCCACCGCCGGATGAAGAAGCGGTGTGGCTTGCAGCGCACTTGAAACGTCGCCGGGGATCATGATGTCAAGCTGACTTGTCATCAGCACTGCGCCTGCGATCGCCGCAAGCGGTGCCGCCAGCAGATCGAGTGCATGATCAACCCATGGAACCAAGAATCCAACAATTTCAACAACGGTTGCAGTGCCAAAGAGCACAATCGCTGGGGTGGCACCAAGCCACTCAAACGACGGACCGACCACCAAATAGTCGGCACGGACGGCGATCGATGCAACGAAAAGGGGCAGGAACACTCTCAGCCCGCAGGCTGCAGAGAGTCCGAGTCCCGCACACAGTGCCATGAAGATCTGCATGATGGGAGCGCCGGTGACGGCGCTCAACCCGCCTTTGCTTCGAGGTACTTCTCAACACTCTTGACGTCCGCAGCGATCTGCGGCGTCATACGGAGCGTGAAGGTGGCACCCTTTTCAACAAAGACAACGCGGGTGCACTCTTCGCGAGCAAGCCAAATGCGGCCAGCGCGGGCGGTTCGGCGATTGCCGCTGCGAAGGCGCTCGCGCTTGAGGCGGCTCAACGCGCCCTGCACGCCGGGGTTCATGCGCATGAGACGAAGCAGCGTCTGCTGGCGACGGTGCTCGGCTGGAATTGCGGTGATGGTGAACTGGACGGTTGGGGTCGTGGCGGTGTTCGACATAGTGTTCTCCTCGCGCAGGCAGGCTGCGCCGAGCCGCGTAGTGTAGCGGACCCCGCCGATGTCGCAAGCAGGAAAGTCATTCGTGCTTATCGGCACCTGCAAGCTGGCGCGCGGCTAGGCTTGTGGCATGGCACAGGCAACCATCGGCTGGATCGGAACGGGCGTCATGGGGGTCTCCATGGCAA
>CALQCP020000283.1 GCA_943329105.2 Chitinophaga pinensis
GAGGGTCCCGCGCGCAACGGAGGGGGCGGGGGGCGGCTCAACTCACTTCAACCGCGCGCCGTCCTCCTGGCCCGCATTCGCCTTACGAGGACGGCCGCTGAGCGCGGCCCTGTCCTCTCCGGCGCCTGCGGCCAGATGGGGGTGTTCCGCAGATCGTGGTGTTGACGCCGTTGGTAGCGCAGTGATGACCGGGAAATGGGGACAGTGGTGAACGGCACCTATTTCGTACCGCGCGAACTGCGTCCTCCTACTAGCCTGAGCTCATGAGTTTCCCGATGCCAAAGTTTCGCTTCCGCGCGCGCAGCCTGTTTTTGTCAGGCATGATCTTTGTGATCGCCGTGTTGCTGTGGCGCGGCGGGCGCAATCAGAAGGAGTCCAGTGTCGACTCCGTTGCAACGTGGGTGAAGGAAGCGGTTCGGACTTCGCAGGACAATCGCGCGCAGACGCCAATGTTGGGAAGCACCCAGCCGATTGTCGCGCGGGCGTTCGCTGACTGGATTTGGGCCGCCGTGCCCGCCAACGCGGCCGCCGATCCGGCAATCACCGTGACCGCGCTTGATACCGGATTCTTCGGAAATCAAGACAGCATCGCCACCCATCGTGCCGTGGTTGTCCTGCTTGGGAAACACGCTGACGTTGAGGTGCAGTGGTCGGAGCGCGCTGATGGGAGCTGGGGTGGCGCCATCGTCGGATTTCACAATGCAGTGCCGTGATACGCTCAGTGCATGAGACATCTACGACTTCGCGGGGCGTTCATGGTCTGTTTCTGTATTGTTGGAATTGCGCTGTCCTCTGCGCAGATGGTGTGGGGTGCTGCGCCTCCGAAGCGTGCGGATGGCAGTTCATCTTCAACAACCGGAAGCCCGCGTCGCATCCAGGCACTAGCGGACGCCATTCGTGCTGAGGTGCGCTCTCACAAAGATGCCGCCCAACTGCTGAAGGCATTTAGCCTTGATCCTTCGGATCCGTCTTCGGTGTATCTCGCGGACGCGACCATCATTGATCCGATGCGATCAAAGGCACCTCTCCCGGCGCTCTCGGAATCAAAGCAGAATGAGACCTTGGCGCAGATCTATGTGACAGCTCGCATGAAGGGCAAAGGCCCCGATCAAGTGGCCGTGGAACTTGACCAAGCCTTGCAATACGCGACCGGGCAGAAGCCACTTCATGAACTGAATGTGCCGGAAGGGCAGCGCTTCCCGAAAGGGACTTGCCCGCACGACCGCTGCGCCAATCAGATGACCCTGCAGGGGCGAGTGTCGATGGGTCTCAAGGCATACGACCAGTTTGTGTGCCCCGCCGGGCATGAAACGTTGCTGCGGGTGAACTGACCGTCGCGAGATTGTGCCCGAGCTCCACCGCTACGAAGCGCTGAGCCGCTACGCTTTCCGGTCATGCTCCAAGCTTGGCTCGACGGCGCCTTTGTTCCCATGTCTGATGCAAAGATCTCCGCGTTCGACGCTGGGTTCCAGCACGGCATTGGTCTCTTTGAGACGATGGCGGCGCGACATGGGCGCATCTTCCGCGGGCTTGAACACATGGAGCGCATGAGTGAAAGCGCGCGCATGCTTGGCCTCTCTGACTCATTGCGCGCGGAAGCGCTGGTGGATGCCGCAGAGGCAACCCTGGCAGAGAATTCACTTGAGCATGCCCGCGTTCGAGTCACCCTCACCGGCGGGGACATGAATCTCCTGGCGCGCACCGCCGCAGAAGTGCAGCACGATCCAACCATTCTGATTCATGTGCAGCCACCCACGCCCTATCCGCAGATTCTCTTTGAGCAGGGCATTGGCGTGCGTGTTGCCGACGCACAGTTGAATGTTGCTGATCCGTTTGCTTCGCACAAGACGCTTTGGTATTGGCCGCGCTTGCATGCACTGCAGCGCGCCGCCGCTGCTGGCATGCAAGAAGCACTCTGGTTTGATGTGACCCGTGCACTGGCGTGCGCATGTGTTTCCAATGTATTTCTAGTGAAAGACGGTGCACTCATTACTCCCGTTGCGCGTGGTGAGGAGCCAAAGGCAACGCCACTTCGTAGTCCAGTGCTGCCGGGAATCACGCGGGCGGCAATCATGGTGCTCGCTGAAGAAAGCGGGATCACCGTGCGTCGCGAACGCATTGAGATCGAAGCCGTACTGCAGGCCGACGAAGTGTTCTTAACGAACTCCAGTTGGCATGTTCTTCCCGTGGTCAGCCTGGAACAGCGCACCATCGGTAAGGGAACGCCTGGTGAAGTCACGCGCACGTTGCGTGCAGCGCTGCTGGAACGAATTGATCGTGAGACGACGAAAGCACGCGGCTGACCCAGCGTTCGCGCGCCTTGCGCTTCGCGTGATCAGCGTTTGACCCGAACGCCCTCTCGGCCATCATTGTTGGTGACATCGCCACTGTCGGCGGCCGCACCGGGGATTCCCGCGCTCACGCTGATGCGCGAACCACCACGCACGCCAAAGATGCGGCGCATGCCCCACAACAAGAGTCCAACCACCGCAGCAATCAGAAAGCATCCAACACCTAGGACCACCAACGGAATCACGATCGCTAAGGCAAGTACCACCAGCACAATCCGAAACAGCAGCCGTACGAGACTGGCCATGGGATTGCCGCCGCCGCCGCCGCCACTACCCGTGCCGCCGCCCGTGCCTGCGCCGGAGCCGGGACCGATTTCAATGTTTTTTACAACGATCGTGCGAGTTTCCATATCGGCGGCGAATCGTATCGCAGTGGCATCTACGATGCACGCCCACAGACAGGAAGTCGATGACAGACGTACGCGCCAATTCCGGCATGGAAGCCACACGAACCGCATCGACGGATGACGGTTCGCCAAAGTTTGTGCACTTGCATTTGCACAGTGAGTACTCCCTGCTGGACGGCGGTAATCGCATCAAGAAGCTGGTCTCGCGCGTCAAAGCGCTGGGTATGGATTCCGTCGCGGTGACGGATCACGGCAATCTGTTTGGGGCGCTGGAGTTTTATCTTGAGGCGCGCGAGCAAGGCATCAAGCCGATTCTTGGTATTGAGGCGTACGTTGCACCCGGTGATCGCCGCGACCGTACCCATACCGGCGTTGTTGATGGTGGGTTTCATCTGGTACTGCTTGCGCAAGACCTGGACGGTTGGCGCAATCTACTGAAACTTTCCAGCGACGCGTTTCTGAACGGCTTCTATTACAAGCCGCGTATGGATAAATCGACGCTTGCGGAATTCAATCGCGGGCTTATTGCCATCAATGGCCATCTTGGTTCAAGCATCGCGTTTCATCTTGATCAATTTGTCAAGAGCAACCAGTCCAAGCACTGGGAGGCTGCGCTCGAGGAAGCACGCTGGCACGCAGAGAACTTTGGTCCAGATGCGAACGGCGAGCCGCGTTTCTACATTGAGTTGCA
>CALQCP020000284.1 GCA_943329105.2 Chitinophaga pinensis
AAAGTTCCGAATACAGATCGTTTCGGAAAGTTCCGTAAATGACACTGGCGCACTCAGAATGCGCATAGGCGAGCGTGTGCGGCTGATTCCGGACAATCTTGATGCGTCAAGGTGCATTTGCGCGTATCTTCTGACCCTTCATGGCATTCAAATCACTTCGTCTTGCAGCCCCACTTCTCCGCGCACTCGCCGAGGAGGGGTACGAAACTCCCACCCCAATCCAAGCCAAGGCCATCCCACCCGCTCTTGAGGGTCGGGATATCTTGGGCTCTGCCCAGACCGGCACCGGGAAGACGGCTGCCTTCTGCCTGCCCCTCATCCAGCGCTTGGAAGTGGCTGGCGAACTCGGCGCGGACGCAGCGCACGCTCCGAAGCGCGCACGGACTTCTGGCCGACCGCATGCGTTGATTCTTGCACCAACGCGCGAGTTGGCGGTGCAAATCGCTGAGAGCCTGGCCGTGTACGGCCGCCACGCGGCGTGCCGGACTGCCGTGATTTACGGCGGAGTTGGACAAGCTGGACAGGTTCGTGCGTTACAAAGTGGCGTTGACATTGTCGTGGCAACCCCCGGAAGATTGCTCGACTTGGTTCAACAGCGTCACTGCAATCTCAGCGAAGTGCACATCTTGGTTCTTGACGAAGCCGATCGTATGCTCGACATGGGATTCATCAAGCCGATCCGTTCGATCGCTGCGATGGTTTCTAAGAAGCGCCAGACGATGCTCTTCTCTGCAACGATGCCCAAGGAAATTCGCCACCTGGCGGATTCGCTGTTGGTTGACCCAGTCCGCGTCGAAGTTGCCGCGGTTGCCAGTGCTGCGCCCAAGATTGAGCAACGAGTGCATCACGTGTCGCGTGACCTCAAGCAGTCACTGCTCGAGCGTTTGCTTGAATCAAATGACATGACCAGTGTGGTGGTCTTCACGCGCACCAAGCACGGCGCCGACCGCGTCATGAAGCGCTTGATTCGCGCGCGGATTGATGCTGCCGCCATTCACGGAAACAAGAACCAGAGCCAGCGGCAGCGCGCGCTCGATGCTTTCAAGGCTGGCAAGACGCGCGTCTTGGTGGCCACCGATGTCGCCGCGCGCGGCATTGACGTGGACAGCATCAGTCACGTGATCAACTTCGATATTCCAGTAGAAGCCGAGAGCTACGTGCATCGCATCGGCCGCACGGGTCGCGCGGGCGCCACTGGTATTGCAATTGCGTTCTGCGAACCTGCAGAGCGTGGCGCGTTGAAAGCCATCGAGAAGTTGCTCGGTAAGGCTGTGCCGGTGGCACCGCTTCCTGAGGGACTGACGGTGCTCAGCGCCATCAATGACGCCGCAGAGGCGCACGCTCCGCGACGCGAGCATCCACATTCACCGCGACGTCCGGCAGCGGGCGGCGGCGGGCGATCATCAGGACGCGGCGGCAGTGCCGGGCGCGGCAGTAGCGGCGCCGGCAAGGCTGCGCCGAAGTCGGAGGGTTGGTCGAAGGGTCAGTCCGAAGGTGCGTCCGAAGGCAAGTCCGAGGGCAAGGGTCGCGGGCCTGCGCAAGGACGCGGCGGCGCGAAGACGAAGGTTGCGCGATCATCAAACAGCGAGTTCGGCGCGGCACCTGCGAAGGCTGCAACCCCAACGCGCGGCGATGATGGCTCGAAGCCGCATCCGCGCGCGCATGCATTCCCATCGGCACGACCAGCGCCGCGTGGCGGGAGCCGCGGTCGGCGCTGAGTGACATCGCGTTGAGGCATCACGATTTCGTGCTGGGGCGGGTTGTTGCATTTCGGTTGCGTACTGGCCCTGATGCAACACGCTTTCGTACTGGTCCGCATTCGCCTTACGAGGACGGCCGCTGAGCGCGGCCCTGTCCTCTTCGGCGCCTGCGGCCAGGATGCGTGGGCGGAGATCAACAGACTGCGGTTGTTGGAGCGCACCAACGCACACACGCCCCCAGACGCGTGAGCGCCAGGGGGCGTGGAGTGTGGACGCTGGCCGAAGCCAGCGTGGAGTGCAGAGTGATGTCAGGCGCGTCGGCGACGGGCGCCGATGAGACCAGCAACGCCGAGGAGCGCAAGTGCGCCTGGGGCGGGGACGGCAGAGAAGCTCACGATGGGCGTGAGCGAACTGCCGACGCCCGGATAAGGGTCCCAACCAGAATTCGCTTGGAACGCCCCGCCGTTCTTCGCCCAAAACACGTCATTGAGGTTTACATTCGACCCAGTCGTAATGCCAGCGGCTCCATCCATGCTCAACGCAAAGTTGAGACCGTTGTACGGGCCGTTGGCTCCAGTCGGACTGGTTCCGTACGTCTGCGTGTTGAACGCGAGCCCGTACACAATCGAATCCGGCGCGGTGAGACTAAGTGAGCTCAGATCAAAGGTCATCGCAAAGAGTCCACCGAGCGCCCCGCCAGTCTCGTAACGCACAAATTGTGACTGCGTCACCGTACCGAGCAATGCGCCCGGGGTGGAACCGCTGCCGGCGGCATAGATATTGAATGTGAAATCGTACGTGTAGCCAGCAACCCCACCGACCGTGGTGTTCGATTGAAAGCCTGTCCAGTTTGCCGCGGCAGCGTAACTGTCCATCCATGTCGTGACGGACGTCAGTTGGCGTGCCGTCCCGCCGAAATTGATCCGATCACCAAACTCTGCGAGGCTGTCGGCCTGATATGCCTGGCTGTAATAGCCAGTTGGATCCAACGTGGTTGGAATATTGCTGTAAACCACCGTATCGGCGAACGCCGCGGCGTTACACGCTGTGACCGCCATCATCGAACCAAGAATGAATGACTTGCGCATTTTTAATTCCTTCGGGCAATGCCCGATCTGAAAGTCCACACTCCCGTGTAGACGTGACAACGCCGAAACCGTCGACGTGCGGTCTGTATCTCGCGGTTGACCAACCGAAGGTCAATCGTTCTTGAATTGCGTTGATCATTTGCAGGCTTCACCTGCGTCTGATGTCTCTCTCCATAAACAGGAACGCAATCTGGTGGTCACAACCATCAGGGATTTCCGCGGTCAATTTTCACGCCGTGATTTGTTTCGCAATACGTGATTTCATGAAATGAAACGAGCATTTCGCCCGTGCGTCAGGCAGTAATGTGTATCTGGCGACAAAAATACTTGCCGTCGCATCCAAGCGCCTTGCGTGTGCGAGCCCCCGCAGTGAGCACGGGATCCTCGGTAAGCGGCGTGTGAAACTGAGAAGTCCGGCAGTTGGACGTACGCCTCGTGGGTGCCAACCGGACGAACAGTTTCGCCCGAGGCTAAGCGGAACCTTGTGGAGCGCAGCCGTCCGCGTCCGAGGGTCCCGCGCGCAACGGAGGGGGCGGGGGGCGGCTGAACTCACTTCACCGCACGCCTGCGTACTGGCCCGCACG
>CALQCP020000285.1 GCA_943329105.2 Chitinophaga pinensis
AAGGCGGCCGCTCGGTCATACGCGTCCGCTGCGCGCGCCATGACGTCGGCACGGTCTTGGGAAGGCAGGTCTGGCTGCATGGCCAGGGCCACCAGTGCCCGCCCCAGGATTTCCTGAGCGCGCATCAGGCCGGGCGCTTCGCTCGCTAATTTTTCTGCCACAAAGACTGCTTCGCTTGGCTTGTCGGCGGCCAGGTACGAATCGATGGCACGAATGGCGGCGTCCAACTTTTTTGGCTCAACGCTGCTTGCCGCGGCGGGCTTGGCGTCGGTGGGGCCGCAGCCGACCGGGGCGAACGCGGTCGCCATGGTCATTGCCACTGCCGTCCACGCCAACAGCGCGCGCGCCGTGGCGCGGAGAAGGGTTCCGCTTTCGTAGAATCGTTGTTCCATGTCAAGCGCCCAGCCCATCGAATCGAGCACGCCAACCGGCGACTCTGAACTCCAGCTCGCCAAAGCCTACACCCCGGCGGACGCGGAGACCTTTGCGTGGTCGCGGTGGCGCGACGCGCGCTGCTTCCATGCGGAGCCCACTGATGCGGGCGCGCCGTATTCGATCTTCATTCCGCCGCCAAATGTCACCGCCGCGCTGCACCTTGGACATGCGCTTAACAACACATTGCAAGATGTCTTGACGCGCTACCACCGCATGAAGGGCATGAACACTATGTGGATGCCGGGCACTGACCACGCTGGCATTGCCACGCAGTCAGTAGTGGAGCGCAGACTGTTGCAACAAGGCAAGCGCCGTTCTGATTTCACGCGCGAACAATTCATTGCCAAGGTGCAAGAGTGGAAAGATGAATACGAAGCAACCATTCTGAGTCAGTTGGAGTTGATGGGCGCTTCGTGTGATTACGACCGCGTGCGATTCACCATGGATCCAGTGTGCGCAGCGGCGGTTCGTGCTGCATTCTTCAAACTCTTTGATGACAGTCTGATCTATCGCGGTAAGCGGTTGGTCAATTGGGATCCAGTGTCACGCACGGCGCTTGCTGATGATGAAGTGGAGATGGAAGAAGTGGACGGTCACTTCTGGTACCTCCGCTATCCGTTTGAGGATGGATCCGGTTACGTGACGGTGGCAACCACGCGTCCAGAAACCATGCTTGGCGATACCGCTGTGGCGCTCAACCCGAAGGATCCGCGCGCAGCGGCGGTGCGTGGCAAGAAGTTGCGCTTGCCCATCGTTGGACGCGTCATTCCAATTGTGGAAGACGACTACGTGGTCATGGCCGTGGAGCAGGGCGGCGACCCCGCCGATACCAAGGCGCAGTTTGCAACTGGTTTCTTGAAAGTCACGCCTGCGCATGACCCCAATGACTGGGAAATTGGCATTCGTCACGGAGTTGCCGCGATCAATGTCATGGCGCCCGATGCGTCTATCTCTGATCGGCATGGCTGGGACGACGTTTCCGCGGATGCGCGCGCGTTCGTTGGTCTTTCCCGTGAAGACGCGCGTACGGCGATTGTTGCGTGGTTCAAGGCGAACGGCTTGCTTGAGGGCGTGAAGCCGTATCGGCACAGCGTTGGTCACAGTTATCGAAGTCACGTGCCTGTTGAGCCGTACCTGAGCGAACAGTGGTACGTGCGCGTTACCGATGACCGCCTGCGCGGTGCTGCGTTGCGTTCAATGAATCCGGCGCAACGTGATGGTGGCGCGGCGACGGTGGCGGCAGCGACGGCGGCGACCGCGGCGAATGGCGCAACGAGCAGCACCCATCCCAACGCGTCAGCTGTCGGCGACGGTGAAATCACTTTCTACCCACCGCGCTACGCAAAGACATTCCAGCATTGGCATGAGAACATTCGCGATTGGTGCATCAGCCGACAACTGTGGTGGGGTCACCGCATTCCGGTGTGGAGCGCCGAAGTGGCGGCGAACGATGTTGTTGATCGTGCCGCCGTTGATGCTGCGCGCGGCGAACTCGTTGGATGCAACGGGGCATGGCGCGCCATGGGATGCTCCGAAGCAGTTCGCCGTCGCCCGGATGGTGTCTATGAGCGCTTCGTCTGCGTTGCAGAACACGCCGATTCCGTGTCGATTCCTGCACTGACAGCGGCTGGCTTCCGTCAGGATGAGGACGTCCTGGACACCTGGTTCAGTTCCGC
The DNA here is from genome assembly GCA_943329105.2 of Chitinophaga pinensis. Classification (GTDB taxonomy): domain Bacteria; phylum Planctomycetota; class Phycisphaerae; order Phycisphaerales; family SM1A02; genus UBA966. Next base: position 2,112 of record CALQCP020000285.1, read on the forward strand.
ACTTTGGCCACTTTCCACACTTGGTTGGCCAGAGCCCGCGCGCTTTGACATGCAGGGCCTTCTGGAGAAGTGGAACCCCAGCGCGGTGCTATCCACGGCTCGTGAAATCATCACGCTGTGGGTGAGCCGCATGGTGATGTTCAATCGCTATTTCCTTGGCGGGCGAGTTCCGTTCAAGCATGTGTTCATTCATGCCATGGTGCAAGATGGCTTTGGGCAGAAGATGTCCAAGTCGTTGGGCAACGGTGTGGATCCGCGCGACATCATTCAAACGCACGGCGCGGATGCCATGCGTTTCACGCTGGTGCAGATGACCACCGATACGCAAGACGTTCGCATGCCCGTTGACATGGTCGATCCGTGGTCTGGTGAAATGTTCTCGCCACGAACCATCACCGATGCCGCCGGCTACACGGTGGCTGATCCGGCGCAGGTTTCGCCCAAGGATCCTTCCAAAAAAATCACCAGTGCCTACGGCGCAGCGACCGGGAAAGCCACGCCCAGCACTGATGCGCCGCTGGCGTTGAACACCAGCGCACGCTTTGACGTTGGTCGGAATTTCGCCAATAAGATCTGGAATGCAACGCGATTTGCACTTGGCAACCTAACGCCCGTCGCTGGTGACCCGTCCGTTGACCCTGCCACGCGGCCGCTTGTTGATCGATGGATTGTCGCGCGTCTTTCGCATGCGCTGGCAACCTACGAACGCGCACTGGCGGGATACCGGTTCAACGACGCCGCCGACGCCACCTATGACTTTGTGTGGCGCGAGGTGTGTGATTGGTATCTGGAAGCAATCAAGCCCACCGTGAAGACGGATGCTGCGCAGCAACAGGTGTTGCGCACGGTGCTTGATGCATCTTTGCGGCTCCTGCATCCACAAATGCCGTTCATCACGGAACAGTTGTGGCCGGCGGTGGCGGCAACTGGTCGCGCGGGGTTGCGTGGCGTTCATGTGCCTGCTGCGCCGCTGTGTGCACGCGCGAGCTGGCCGGCGGTTGATGCATCCGTCACGGATCGCGCGGCGCTGGCAACGTTTGGTCGCGTGCAGCAGTTGGTGGATGAGATTCGCACGCTCCGTGGTGCGCGACAGGTGCTACCCAAGCGCAAGATCACCTTGCTTGCGCCGGCGGGTGTTCGAGCGCTGGTGGCGGAAGCTGGTGGGGTGATCGAAGCGTTGGCTGGAATTGGCGAGGTGGCGGACTTGCCCACCGAGCGTCCGGCCGGGGCGGTTCCGATCGCCTTTGAAGGTCAA
>CALQCP020000286.1 GCA_943329105.2 Chitinophaga pinensis
CACATTCATCTTTCCACCTAAGTGCTGGTTGCGCTCCACCAAGGTGACGCTCACTCCGCGTCCAGCCAGTTCGGTAGCCGCGGCAAGCCCAGCCAGACCACCTCCAATGACGATTGCTGTTTGTGTCATGTGTTTGTTACTCCGTGTTCCGATTGACTGGCGCTTTGGTGAACACCTGCGTTTCCAAGTTCATGATCGCCCGCGCCTTGCGGTACTTTCGTGGTCGCCCCTCGTCGCCCACCAAACGCCAGCTTTCGCAGCCAACCCTTGACGGAGGCACTCGGCTCATCAAGCGGAGTCCGAACGCGTCCGGATGTCGTAGAGCAGGTCACCTCGCGGCTCAACGCGCGCAGACCTGCTTCGCCGCGGCTAGCACCCCAACCGCTCGCTCCACGGCCCTCAATGGAGGTTGCCGGATGCGCCGTTGGTAGCACCGTGTCGTTAATCGTCACCACGTTCGAACCAAGCGCTGCGATGAAACTGGCGTCTGCAAGCAGTTGATCCGGACGACCCGTATAAATACTCGTCGCCAAGTGCTGCCCCGCCGCGCGATGCACAGCGACGGCGTCTTCAAGACCATCCACGGCAAGCACCGCAAGCACCGGACCAAAGTGATCGCCCAGCACCAATGCCGCGTCGCGTTCACAACCAGCCACGCACAGCGGGCGCATGACGCCGCGATTCGCCGCCTCCACCACTCCACCCAGACTGCATCCGCCCTGCAGCATGGCCGCCTGCACCAATTGCACGCAGCGATCAGCCATAGCGGCATCGGCAAGTTTCATCGGACGCGACGCCGCCACCAACGGCCGCATGGCAGCAATGAATGATCCGTACGCCGCACGTTCCACCAAGACGCGACGCGGGGCCATGCACGTCTGACCAGCATTCATAGTCACCGCATGCCAGATGGACTGTGCAGCGATCGCCACATTCGCATCAGCAAGTACCAATGCGCTGTCGCGGCCAGAGAGTTCCAACGTGCTTGGGGTGAGCGTTCGCGCGCAGACCTCGGCGATCTGCTTACCCACAGCGGTGGATCCGGTGAACACCACGTGATCAAATTGTTCGGTTTCCAGAATGGTGCGACCGGCGTCGCGGGTTGCCTCAGTGGAAGTGATCATCTCCACCGGCAGACCCACATCGCGCATTGCCTCACGCGCTAACTCAACCAAGAGACGCTGCGAACGCGGCGAGCGCTCACTCGGCTTCACCACAGTACGGTTGCCCGCCATCACTGACTGCAGCAGCTGAATGCCCAACAATTGCAACGGATAGTTCCAGGTTGCAATCACCAAGACGCGTCCCACCGGCAATCGATAGCTCCAGTGCGTCTGCCCCAGCATCCACCACGGCGCACCACCGATCTTGCGTGGCCCGAGCACGCGCGGCGCGTTTCGAACATGCCAACGAATACTCGTTACCAATGTCATGATTTCATTGGTCACCACTTCCCATTCCGGCTTACCGATATCCGTGTGCACCGCGTCAACCAAGTCGCGCTCGCGCTCCACCAAGCGGCGTTCAAACGCTGAGGCCCACGCAACGCGCGCCGAGAGGTCCGAGACTCGCTCCATCGCATCGGCGTGCAACATGGGTTCTTGATGCATTTCTAGTTCGCAACGGGGTTCGGCCGTCGAATCCGCGCGGATTCGCACAACGACATCTGTCAGAACCGATATCTTCCCGAATCTGAGCCGCTTGTGGGGGCGAAATCGATAAAAACTATGGTGACGCAACAGTCTAAGACCTCTGTCCTCTCCGCCCACTGGCAACAAAAACTACCAGGGAGCGGCGCTACGCCAACCGCAACCATGCCTACAGTTGCTGCTCGCGATGGCTCGGCACCAACAGCCGCCATCATCGGTGCCGGTCCGGGCGGCCTGACCACGGCCATGCTCTTAGCAGCCGCGGGCTTTGCTGTGACGGTCTACGAAGCGCACCCCACCGTCGGTGGACGAACTCGCCGGATCGAACTCGGCGATTACCGGTTTGATTGCGGCCCCACGTTCTTCATGATGCCCTACGTCTTGGAGGAGATCTTCGCCGCCACCGGGCGCCGCCTCTGTGACTACGCGGAACTGAAGCGCCTTGACCCGATGTACCGGCTGCTCATCGGCCAGCCAACCGGCGAGCCCGTGGTCATCAACGCCACGCAAGATATTGAGCGTATGTCGCGGCAGTTGTCCGCCATTGAGCCAAACGATGGTCCCGCGTTCGAACGCTTCATCCGTGACAATCGCCGCAAGCTTGAAGTGATGACCCCGATCCTGCGCCGCCCGATCCGCGGCCTCGCCGACTTCCTCAGCGCGGACATGTTGCGCGCGGGTCCGGCGCTTCGCCCGTGGCAATCGCTGTACGACCACCTGAAGGGTTACTTCAAGCATGACGGCGTGCGACTCGCCATGAGTTTCCAGAGCAAGTACTTGGGAATGAGCCCCTTTGAGTGCCCAGAGCTCTTCTCCATTCTGCCGTTCATTGAATACGAATACGGCGTCTGGCACCCGATCGGCGGCTGCAACGCGCTCACGCAAGCGATGGCTGATGCTGCCACCGAAATGGGCACGCAGATTCACTGCGGCGCACCAGTGGAACGCATCCTGTTTGAAGGCACAAAAGCCTGTGGCGTAGTCGTCAACGGCACCGAGCACCGTCATGATCATGTGGTGGTGAATGCCGATGCCGCGTGGGCCCTCAAAAACCTGATCCCTGACACGCTCCGCCCGCGCGCACTCAAGGATGCAACGCTTGATTCCAAGCGCTACAGCTGCAGCACCTTCATGATGTACCTCGGTATTGAGGGCGAAGTGGATCTGCCGCACCACACCATCTACACCTCGCGTTCGTATGTTGAGAACCTGAAGGACATCGCCGAACGCGGCACGCTTTCACAGGATCCGTCCACCTACGTGTGCAATCCTTCGCGCCTTGACCCAACACTTGCGCCGGCTGGACATTCCGCGCTCTACGTGTTGGTGCCAACGCCCAACGACAAGCCCGGTCACTGCAAAGTTGACTGGGAGCAGTCCAAGGCTGAACTGCGCGAGCGCACCCTGAAGCAATTGGAAACCGTCTTTGGCATCACGGACATCCGCTCCCGCATCCGCGCGGAACACCTCGTCACGCCCGCCGACTGGAAGTCCGAACGCATTGCGCACGGAGCCACTTTCAATCTCGCGCACAACCTTGGCCAAATGCTGCACCGTCGTCCGCAGCATCGCTTGCAGGGCTTCGACAACCTCTGGCTGGTTGGCGGCGGCACGCACCCAGGCAGCGGCCTGCCGGTGATCTTCCTTTCCAGCGAGATCACCACCAACCTGATGTGCGCCGAAGCGGGCGTGCCGTCAC
>CALQCP020000287.1 GCA_943329105.2 Chitinophaga pinensis
AACATGGACGTCAGCGGTCAGGGTCCATTTGACATGGTCAGCGCTCGCTGACCTGCTGATTTGCTCGCCGACGCGCTCTTGCGCCAACGCGCTGGCCTGCTGATTCGCTTCCAACTTGCCGACCGTCTGACTCGCTTATCCAATGGGTTTGCTATCCTGCCCGCGTTGGGCCGCTCAGCGGCTCCCGTTGCGGCGGAGTCCGTGATGGATGCATGGCTTCAGGAAGGAGCATCACTTTGGCTCTCGAGATCGATTGGCTTTCACGCCTCTTTAGCGTTGATATGGGGATTGACCTTGGCACGTGCAACACCTTGGTGTGCGTGCGAGGCGAAGGCATCGTATTGAACGAGCCCTCCGTGGTGGCTGTCCGCAAGGGCACCAACATCGTTCTCAATAATGGTGAGGCCGTCGGCTTTGCAGCGAAGGACATGCTTGGCAAGACGCCAGGCTCCATCAGCGCGGTTCGCCCGTTGAAGGATGGAGTCATTAGCGACTTCGCAGTGACCGAAGCGATGCTTGGCTACTTCATCAAGAAGGTCAACGGTAAGAGCACGCGCATCTTTGGACCACGCGTCGTCATTGCTATTCCCTCGGGCATCACCAGCGTTGAGAAGCAGGCCGTCTATGAGAGCGCTGAGCGTGCCGGTGCGCGCCGCGTGTATCTGGTGCATGAGCCAATGGCAGCAGCGATTGGTGCAGGACTTCCGGTTGCTGAACCAACGGCAAGCATGATCGTTGATATTGGTGGTGGTACCAGTGAAATTGCCATCATTTCGTTGGCGGCCATTGCTGAATGCGAGAGCCTGCGCGTTGCCGGTGATGACTTTGATGAAGCCATTGCCAATCACATGAAGCGCGTGCACGGACTGCTGATTGGTGAGCAGACCGCAGAACGCATCAAGATTGAAATTGGTTCCGCTGCACCAACTGGCCCAGAAATGAAGATGGATGTGCGTGGTCGTGATATGAAGTCCGGCCTGCCACGCAAGATTGAGGTCACCAGCCAAGAGATCCGCGAGGCTCTCGCCGAGCCCGTTGGTCTGATCGCGGAAGCGGTCGTGCGCGTCCTGGAGAAGGCGAAGCCAGAATTGGCGGCTGACTTGGTTGACAACGGAATCACCATCGCTGGCGGTGGTGCGCTTCTGCGCGGCATCGACAAGGTCTTCCATCAGGCCACTGGTCTGGATGTGAAGATTGCCGACGAGCCGCTTTCATGCGTTGCTCGTGGCACCAGCAATTACCTTGAGAACCTTGACTTGTTCAAGGACACGCTTGAGTCTGACGCCGATTCCGTCTGAGTGAGCCTCGCATGCCGTTTGTCTCCAGTCGTCGAATCCTTGTGATCGCGCTCGGTGGAGCTGCGCTGCTTTCAGCGCTGCCACAATCCTTTCAAACACCCTGGTCCGGGACCCTGGCCGGGGTGTTGTGGGCACCGTTGGTGCCGGGGGCATCGGTACTGGCGTGGGCGCGTGATTGGGTTCGCGCACCCGCGGAGCCGTATCAGGGGCTTCCAGAGGAGTTGCGTACCGCACGGGAAGACCGCGACCGCCTGCAGGGCGAATTGGACGCAGTGCAGTTGCGCGTTGGGCAGCTGGAACGTGAACTGGGTGAACTTTCTGGATATCGCCCCGCGGACCGTGCTGGCTGGCAACCGCGCTTAGCCACGGTGATCGAACGTGGAGCGGGTCGACCCGCCGGGCTCTTGGGGATTGATGTTGGCACCGCCCAAGGAATTGGCGAAGGTGACCCAGTAGTGGTTGGTGGAAATCAAATCATCGGCGTGATTGCCGCGGGTGGGGCGGAGAACCGTTCCTGGGTCATTCCGCTGGACGACCGCCGATGTGGTCGCATTGATGCGATCGTTCTCCCTGGGGCCGTAGACGGCGCCTCTGACGCATCAGGAGGCACGGCCGCGGGCGGAAAGAAGGCGGACAAGGGTGGCAAGTCGGACAAGTCTCGCAACGGCACCCGCGCCACCGTCCTGGTCCAGTTGGTGCCGCAGGGCAACCGAACGCTGGTGGGGGAGTTGGAGTCGCCGGCGGACGTCAAACCAGGCGATTCAGTGCAACTCAGCGATGCGGCGTGGAGTACGGCTGCACAGGGCATGCGGATCGGCGTGGTGGAGTCGGAGGGCGCGCTTGATGCCAACCCACTCCGGCGGCGCATTACCGTACGGATGGAGTCCGATCCGCTGCGCCAATCTCGCGTGGTGGTGAAAGTGCGGGCTGCGGCGCAGGGCCAAGGCACACGCGGCACCGGAGCTGCCAAGTGAGGTGGTGGGTCTTCATTCCGGTGCTGGCGTTGGTGCTCACCATGGATGCTGCATTCATGCCTGCGTTTGCTATCGGTGGGCATGTTCCGCAACTCTGGCCGCTGCTCTTGGCGTTTGTTGCGCTGTATGCCTCGCGCGGCGCGGCACTGTGGGCCGCCATGATGGTGGGTGTTTGGCTTGACGCCATGCATCCAGCGCTCGGTGTGGGTGGCGATACCCCGCGCGCCGTCACGGTCTTTGGCCCACATATCTTGGCGTGCGCAGCCGGTGCTTGGTGCGTCCTGGAAAGCCGCACGTGGCTCTATCGCCGCAATGTCCTCACCGTGGCGTTCTCTACGTTCAATTGTGCGCTCTTGGCTTCGTTGGCCTTCATTGCCATCGCGGGGATTCGTGCTGCGTATGCAGACCCGTCGCCACTGTGGGGCGGCGGCAGTGGCGCGGCCGCGCTTGGTTCCGACATGGTTGACGCGCTGTACTCGGCAGTCATTGCCATCCTGCCGGCGTGGGGCTTGCAGTCCACGCTGACGGTGTGGGGATTTGCCACCGCCGGGCCGCGCTTTGCAGGTGGCAACCGGATGAACCGCGGCAACGACTAACCCCGCGCTAGGCTTCCACCAATGGAACAAGTTTCGGCGATCCTCCTCTTTGACGACGGCCGTGGCGACCTCGGTCCGCTCTCCGACCTGCGTGCATCCTTCGAGCAGCGCACCGGCGGTCGAACCCTGCTTGAGGCAGCGGTGGCGCTGCGTGAACATCCAGTGCGCGTGGCAACCGCGTCTCGCTACGCGGCCCTGGTTGCTGAACGGCTTGGTGCGGAATGCACCGCGCCGGTTGCTGCCGCCATCTGTGTGAACGGCCGGATGCATGCGCGCATGGACGCAGCACTGCGCGAGCGGTTCGATGCATTGCATGTGGGAAGTGCGCTGGTGAGTCCGGATGGATCAGTCGTTGCCGCGCGCCTGGCTGGCGTAGCGTTGCAAACATTCATTGCCAGCGTTGTGGCCGGAGCGCCGTCATTGACGCCCGATGTAACGGTTGTGCCCAC
>CALQCP020000288.1 GCA_943329105.2 Chitinophaga pinensis
GTGACGGTGGGAGCGCCAAAGGACTTCTCAAGAATCACCACGCGACCCGATGGTCCGAGAGTGACCTTGACGGCCTTTGCGAGTTTCTGAACGCCGCGGAGAATCTTCTCACGTGCGTCTACGTCGTATGCAATCTGCTTTGCTGCCATGGTGCTATTCCTTTGCTTACTGTGTGTCGTTAGTAACTGTCTTGAATGTCTGTGTCGTGTTGAACTGCTTCAAATCTGCAAATCTCTCATGCTGGCGCCATCGCGTCAGCCAATCTCTATCCAGACCACGCGCTCGGCATCGAGCACGAAGATCTTCAATCCGTCGCTCACCTTCACCAAACCATCGCTTTCCTGTGGAATCAGGAACGCGCGCTTCATGCTCAGCACATGAGCGGTTGCAAACTCGATTCGCACATCACGTTGGCCGTTGAGTTCGGACAGCGCTTTGCGAAGCTGAAGTGAATCCATCGGGTGTCCTCGATGAGTCAGTGAGTGGCGAATCAGTGCATTAGTCGACGATGCCGAGGATCTCTTCCTCAGTCATGATCAGGTACGGATCGCCGTCGATCTTGACTTCGGTGCCCGAGTAACTCGAGAAGATGACGGTGTCGCCCTTCTTCACGGTGAACGGAACATAGGTGCCCTTGTCCTTGTTGAGAATGCCGGCGCCGAGAGCAACAACCTTGCCCTGCTTTGGCTTGTCCTTGGCGCTCTCTGGAAGAAAGATGCCTGAGTCAGTCTTAGTTGCGGCTTCGTCGCGCTTGACGAGGATCTTGTCACCGAGTGGTCGAACCTTCATGAGTATCTCCTGATATGAGTGAATGGATACGGAGTCTGATCGCGGGCTACTGCCCGCCGGCGGCGCGACGCGCGTCCGCTCGTTCGATCGCGGCGGCGCGGTCTGCCGCAACCGCCCGATCGATGAAATGGCGTTCCATGATCCGCTGCATGATGCGGAGCATGAGTTCTGGGTGACATGGACGATCGACAACAGCGAATGCGCCATCGAGGAGTGCGTCTACCAGTCCGCGCGATGCTTCGCGGAGAGTCGCCTGCGGTGGTCGAACGACAACAACCGGCGGCGGTGCATCAAGGCGGCGCAACAGTTGCATGACGCGTGCACCAGCGGGTTCGCTGCTGCCAATGGAACTGTCGTCGAGCGGAAGCGCAAGGTCCACCACTGCGATGTGCACCGTGACGCTGCGAATCACGTTTGATGCTTCGATCCCAGAGCGGGCCTGAATGACGTTGACGCCGTGGGCGCCCAGGATCTGCGGAACAGCGGTGGTCCAAGCGTCTTCGCGCCAGCCACCCGAAGTCAGCAGGACGTTCATGAGCGGCGAACGCTTTGGACCTGCGCCATGGCCACTGCCGCCGAAAGCGGTGTGGTCAGCTGGCTGGGGATGGAGCAGTCGAAATCGCATGCGCAAGGAGTATGAGGAGATGCAACAGACGTGCCAGACAGGTTTCTTGTGCTACATTGTTAAGTCCGGTAATAAATGCTCTTTGGCACGCCAATTGCGTGCCGGGGTCAATCTGCTTGCCACGGAGCGATGCCGCCCGGAACACCCGCTGCCAGTCTGGCAGCAGCCCGCCAGGGCGGCTCGCTATTTCCTACGCTGCCCCCATGCACGCCGGCACCCCGATCGCAGTCATCCGTCGCTCCCCTTCTGAGTGGGCCAACCGCCGCGCGGTGGTTCAGGGATGGGTGCGCACTCGCCGCGACTCCAAAGCCGGCATCAGCTTTGTGAATCTGTCGGACGGTTCATGCTTTGACGCGCTGCAACTGGTGGTGCCGAACACGCTTGCGAATTACACCACTGAAGTGCTGCGTCTCACCGCTGGCTGCAGCGTGGAAGCCGAGGGCACCTTGGTGCAAGTACAAGGCAAAGACGGAACAGTGGGAGTGGAAATGCAGGTTGAGAAATTGCAGGTGCACGGGTTTGTTGAAGACCCAGACACCTATCCAATTCAACCGAAGGCACACAGCATGGAGTTCCTGCGCGAGCAAGCGCACTTGCGTTCGCGCACGAATACATTTGGCGCACTGGGACGTATTCGCCACACCATGGCGCAGGCGGTGCATCGCTACTTCAGTGACAACGGCTTCTTCTGGATTCACACGCCGATCATCACTGCAAGTGATTGCGAAGGCGCTGGCGAAATGTTCCGTGTCAGCACACTTGACCTCGCCAACCTGCCGCGCACTCCCGATGGCAAGGTGGACTTCAGTCAAGACTTCTTCGGCAAGGAGAGTCACCTCACCGTCAGTGGCCAATTGAACGTGGAATGCTGGGCATTGGCGCTGAGCCGCGTGTACACCTTTGGGCCTACGTTTCGAGCTGAAAACTCCAATACCAGCCGGCACTTGGCGGAGTTCTGGATGATTGAACCCGAGCTGGCGTTTGCCGATTTGAAGATGGACGCCGACTGCGCGGAAGGCTTGATGAAAGCCATGTTCACCGCCACGCTTGCAGAGCGACATGACGACATGAAGTTCTTTGTTGAGCGCGTTGATAAACAAGCAATTACCCGCCTAGAGAAATTCTGCGCCGCGCCGTTTGAGCGCATTGATTACACCGAAGCGATCCGCCTTGTTGAGAAGGCCGCCGCGGGGGGGCATAAGTTTGAGTACGCGCCGTTCTGGGGCATGGACATGCAGAGCGAACACGAGCGCCACCTGACCGAGCAAGTGTTCGGCAAGCCAGTCGTAGTGATGAACTATCCGAAGGACATCAAGGCCTTCTACATGCGTTTGAATGACGATGGCAAGACGGTCGCCGCTATGGACATCTTGGCACCCGGGATCGGAGAAATCGTCGGCGGCAGCCAGCGCGAAGAACGACTGGATGTATTGGACGCACGCATCACTGAAATGAAGTTGGACCCCGCCGCCTATTGGTGGTACCGCGATCTGCGCCGCTATGGATCAGTCCCACACGCGGGTTTCGGGCTGGGATTTGAACGAACCATCGCCTACGCCACCGGACTTGGAAATGTGCGCGATTGCATCCCGTTCCCACGTACTCCGAAGAGTTGCGCCTTCTGAGATCGCCTAGCGGGTCACGCAACATGATGTCAGGCGACGCATCACTTCAGTGTGATCTTGCTCAGGTCTTCTGTTGGCTCGGGCCACTTCATGTCCAGCGCACTCAGTTGGCCAAGCAGCGCCTCGCTGACTAACAGATTGCGGAACCACTTTCGGTTTGACGGCACCACTATCCACGGCGCGTGCTCTGTAGATGTTGTGGACAGCATGCTTTCAAATGCATCGATGTATTGCGGCCACTTGGCGCGCTCGTTCACATCATTAA
>CALQCP020000289.1 GCA_943329105.2 Chitinophaga pinensis
GATTTCGTTCGGTGGTTGCGCTTCAGCGTGCCAACCACCGCGGTGTTTCTACCGATTGCGATTGCAGTGCTCGGCATTTGGCTGTTTCCGGCGCGCGGCATTTCGGTACCAGCTGGTGACCATCGCAATCAGCCTGTGAGCCGCGACGGATGGATTGCACTTGGAATCTTTGTGCTTGCAGTGATGGCGTGGGTGAGCCAGCCGTTGTACGCCAAACTGTTGCCATCATTGAAGGATGGAACCATCGGCGTGGGTGCAGCGGTACTTCTCTTTATGGTTCCGAGCAAGGATCGACCTGGGCGCGGCATTCTTGATGGCGCGGCGTTTGCAAAGGTGCCGTGGCGCGTGTTGGTTCTCTTCGGCGGCGGCTTGTGCCTTGCCGATGCGATGCAGCGCACTGGGCTTTCCACATCGCTTGGGACGATCATCCATTCGGCAGGAACGTTGCCGTCACTGGCGGTGCTTGCCATCATGGTGACGCTTCTGGTGTTTAGTAGCGAGGTTGGGTCGAACACCACGCTGGCGGCGATGGCAGTGCCGATCGTGGGCGGCCTGGCGCCGGGTCTTGGGGTGAAGCCGGAAACGCTGGTGATTCCGGCAGTCTTCGCGGCGAGTTGGGCATTTGCGCTTCCAGTTGGAACGCCGCCCAACGCGTTGGTGTACGCAAGTGGCCACGTCCGCAGTCGTGACATGATGCGCGCGGGACTCATACTGGATGTGGTGGCGATTGTGGTGATCGTGGTGATGGCGAAGATATTGCTGTGAGTGATCGCGGGCGTCAAGTTCGATCGCCCGGGCGAGGAAGAGCGTGAACGCATTCAGGTGCTTGTGGAGAAGATGCACCGCGAGTGGACCAAGGATCGCGAGTACCTCGCGCCGCCAACGGTGGGCGCGCTTGCGAAGCTTGATCCGGCGCAGATCGTGCAGCCGCCGAAGGGCTTCGAGATTGGCTACGTGCCGATCGCAACGCGGCAAGAGCTTGAAAACGCAAACACCCCGCGCAAGTAGGCGGGGTGTTTGCAGCATGTGCGGATGCAGTGCTTTAGCCGTCGCAGCGCGTTTACTGAATATCAAATCGATCCAAGTTCATCACCTTCGTCCAAGCAGCGACGAAGTCATGCACGAACTTCTCTTTGGCATCGGCGCTGGCGTACACCTCTGCAAGCGCGCGGAGTTGTGAGTTTGATCCGAAGACCAGATCGACGCGGGTGGCGGTCCATTCGACCTTGCCAGTGCTGCGATCGCGGCCTTCAAAGGCTTCCTCGGCTGCAGTGGTCGGCGTCCACGTTGTTCGCATGTCAAGAAGATTGACGAAGTAATCATTCGTCAACGCTCCGGGGCGTGCGGTGAATACGCCATGCTTGGAGTGGTCGAAGTTGGTTCCCAAGACGCGTAGGCCGCCGATGAGCACGGTCATCTCAGGTGGGGTGAGCGTCAGCAGGGACGCCTTGTCCACCAGCAGATACTCAGCTGGCGCTGCATTTCCTGCACCAACATAATTGCGGAAGCCGTCCGCGGTTGGTTCAAGCACTGCGAACGAATGCGCGTCGGTTTGATCTTGCGAAGCATCAGTGCGGCCTGCAACAAACGGAACCGTCACTTCAATGCCAGCAGCCTTCGCGGCCTGCTCAACAGCGGCGCATCCGGCAAGCACAATGAGATCGGCGATCGAAATCTGCTTCTTGCTTGCAGCATGGGCGGTGTTGAATTCACTGCGAATCGCTTCAAGCGACTTAAGAACCTTGGCGAGTTCAGCAGGATTGTTGACCGTCCAATCCTTCTGCGGTGCAAGACGAATGCGCGCGCCGTTGGCGCCGCCACGCTTGTCGGTGCCGCGGAAGGTGGACGCAGAGGCCCACGCGGTGGATACCAACTGCGCAACTGTGAGGCCTGCGCCGAGCACCTTCGCCTTGAGCGCTGCGACATCTTGCGCAGTGACCAACGCGTGCGTGACGGCCGGCACTGGGTCTTGCCAGATGAGCACTTCCTTTGGAACGAGCGGCCCAAGGTAACGAACTACTGGACCCATGTCACGGTGCGTCAACTTGAACCACGCGCGCGCAAACGCATCCGCGAATTGCTCGGGGTTCTTCAGGAACCGACGCGAAATCGGCTCGTAGTTTGGATCCATGCGCAGCGCAAGATCCGTGGTGAGCATCACTGGCGCATGGCGCTTCGTAGCGTTGTGCGCATCCGGTACGGTGGTGGCGGCAGATTCATCGGTGGGGATCCACTGATGCGCACCGGCAGGACTCTTGGTGAGTTTCCATTCGTAGCCGAACAGGGTTTCGAAATAGCTGTTGTCCCACGTGGTGGGCGTTGCCGTCCACGCGCCTTCAAGGCCGCTGGAAATGGTGTCACCAGCATTGCCGGTTCCAAAGCTGTTCTTCCAGCCGAGGCCCATCTGTTGCAGCGGTGCTGCTTCAGGCTCTGGTCCAACAAACTTGCTTGGATCAGCCGCGCCGTGCGTCTTGCCGAAGGTGTGACCGCCGGCGATCAGCGCAACGGTTTCTTCGTCGTTCATAGCCATGCGTGCGAAGGTTTCGCGGATGTCGCGCGCGGAGGCGAGTGGATCGGGTTTGCCGTTCGGGCCTTCGGGGTTCACATAGATGAGGCCCATCTGCACGGCGGCGAGTGGGTTATCCAGTTCGCGGTCGCCGGTGTAGCGCTCGTCGGCAAGCCACTTGCGTTCACCGCCCCAGTAGGTGGTGTCTGGCTCCCACACATCAGCGCGACCGCCGCCGAATCCGAAGGTCTTGAATCCCATCGACTCCAGCGCAACGTTGCCAGTGAGGAGAAAGAGATCCGCCCATGAAATGCTCTTGCCGTACTTCTGCTTGACCGGCCAGAGCAGGCGACGGGCTTTGTCTAGGTTGACGTTGTCGGGCCAACTGTTGAGCGGCGCGAACCGCTGCATGCCTGCGCCGCCGCCGCCGCGTCCATCACGGATGCGGTATGTACCCGCGCTGTGCCACGCCATACGAATGAAGAACGGGCCATAGTGGCCGTAGTCGGCGGGCCACCAAGGTTGCGAGTCAGTCATCAGCGCGCGCAGGTCCGCGCAAAGTGCATGAAGATCAAGCGACGTGAACTCTTTGGCGTAGTCGAAGGCCGGGCCCATGGGGTCAGCCATGGGGGAGTTCCGTTGCAGCACCGTGATGTCAAGTTGATTAGGCCACCACGCGCGGTTGGTGGTGGTGTCGTCGGCTGGGCGAGAGTTTGCTGCAATGAAGGGGCACTTACTTGGGGCGGCGGTGGTCATGGTTATCTTTCTATCAGGCGCGGGCGCGGTTGAATGGAGA
>CALQCP020000290.1 GCA_943329105.2 Chitinophaga pinensis
AACTGCCGATGGAGTCCCCATATGGCTCGTTCGAAGACCGCATCGACTTCAACCGTTTCGCACTTTTGGAATCGCCCCGAATTTCGCGCCCGCGTCGCGTGGGTGGCGGCAGCCTTGGGCATTGCATCGCTGATGCTTGCGCTGGGTTCCTTCAACCACGCGGACTGGCCGTCGCAGGCCGTCGCGGTGCACAACACACCCGCTGCCAATCTCATGGGTCAGGCGGGCGCCACCATCGCGTACTGGACCTATGCCATCTTCGGATGGGGAACATGGTTCGCCGTGTTGCTTGCAGCGGCCGCCATCACCGCCATTCCGTTTGGATTTCGTGCGCAACATCTGTGGCTACGCGTGATCGGCGCGGCCATCTTGGTGCTGGCCACCGGCGCGCTGCATGCGTTGTGGTTCCCACGCCTTGGGCCAGTCGCCGGAGTTGAAGCCGGACTGATCCCACAGTGGGCTGCGGCACAACTCGACGCTCGCTTCAGCGATTTTGCTGCCAGCCTCATTCTTCTGTGCGCAACTGTGATTGGTGCAGTGGTTGCTGCTGACGAAGTGGTGTTCCGAATCCCCGGAGCAGTCATGCGCGGGCTCTCGTTCTTAGAGCCGATCTGGCAGTACGACTGGGCGGGCTTCTTTGCATCACTCACCGGCAAGCACCGCGCCACCCCCGCACTCGCGGGTGGAGCAGTCAACACCTCCCCTGCCCTGCGCCGCGCAGGCGCCCGCGCCAGCACCGCCGTACTGGAAGAAGACGAAGATTCCGCAGACAACGTTCAAGTGCTCGATCCGTCCGACGCGAAGCGTGATGAGGATGAGGACGAGGATGAAGACGAGGACGAGGACGAGGACGAAGACGAAGACGAGGATGAGGATGAGGATGAGGATGAAGACGAAGACGAGGATGAGGAAGAGGAAGAGGACGATGACGCCATTGACACCGCTGCTACCGTGCCAGTTCGTACCGCCCAGTCCGATGCCGAGCTAAAAGCCAAGATTTCCAAGCTGCCGGTGCGGATCGCCAAGGTCCCCACCAAGACCGCCATGCGCGATGAAGACATCCCGCGCACCGTGGACTACAAGGGTTACCAATTCCCGGGCATTGATCTCCTTGATGAGCCAACCGGCAACTTCTCAACCGAGATGGAAACGTTTGTTCGCGAGCAGGCCACCAAGCTCACCGCTGCCCTACGCGAATACCAAATTGAAGGCGAGGTCAAGCAAATCGAGAGTGGACCAGTGGTCACGCTGTACCACGTTGAGCTCGCGGAGGGAACCCGCGCGGCGCGCCTTGGACCCGTAGCCGATGACTTGGCACGTAAGTTGAAGGCCCCGAATATTCGCATCATCAACAACCTCGTCGGCAGCGGCGCGGTGGGTATTGAGGTACCCAACCCCAAGCGCGAGCAAGTGCGCTTGAAGGAACTGATGAGCGGGCCGGCGGCCTCAGGCATGGGTCTGCCAATGTTCCTCGGCAAGGATGCAGCTGGTGAACCGCTGGTCTTGGATCTCACCAAGCAGCCGCACATGCTGATCGCTGGTACCACCGGCAGTGGCAAGAGCGTGTGCATGAACACCATCATCATGAGTTGGCTCTACACCAAGCGACCAGATGAACTGCAACTCTGCTTGGTCGATCCAAAGATGGTGGAGATGGCGCAGTTCAGCGAGATCCCCCACCTCATGGTGCCCGTGGTCACTGACATGACCAAAGCTGCCGGAATCGTTGAGTGGGCAGTCCGCAAGATGGAAGAGCGCTACCAGCTCTTGAAGAACGCCCGCGTGCAGAACATCAAGGGCTACAACGAACTCGGTGAAGACGAACTGCGCATCCGCATGAAGCCGGAGAGCGACGCGGAGTGGGCACGCATTCCCAAGAAGCTGCCATACATGGTGTTCGTCATTGATGAACTCGCAGACCTGATGATGCAGCACCGCGAGGTGGAGCAATCGATCATCCGCATTGCGCAGAAGGCTCGTGCGGTGGGAATGCATCTGGTACTCGCCACTCAGGACCCGCGCGCCGAGGTGGTCACCGGCCTCATCAAGGCGAACATGCCGTGCAAGGTGTGCTTCAAGGTGGGCAGCGTCACCAACAGCCGCATCGTGCTTGATGGCAAGGGCGGCGAACTGCTCCTTGGCCAAGGCGACATGCTGGTACGCCCAAACGGGGCAAGCGAACTCTCTCGCGCCCAAGGCACATTCATCGACACCGATGAGACCGCGCGCGTCACCGAGCATCTCCGCACCGTGGCGACTCCGAACTTCGAGCGCACACTGGTCGCCATCAAGGGACCAGGCGGCTCCTGCGAAGCCGGCGGCGAAGGCGGCAATTCCACCTCAAGCGGCGAGCGCGACCCATTGTTCGATCGTGCCGTTGAAATCATGATCGACAACAAACGCGGCAGCGTCAGCATGTTGCAGCGCAAGATGTCGATCGGCTACGGCCGGTCCAGTCGACTGGTGGACCAGATGGCTGAAGCCGGCATCCTGGGCGAGTCCAAGGGCGCAAGCCCGCGTGAAGTACTGATCACTATGGAAGAGTGGTATCGCATGAAGAAGATCGAAGCCGAAGGTGGCAACGAGCTCACCGACAGCGACCGCCGACTCGCGGACAAGGTCGATCAGGAAAGCGATGCCTTCCAAGATTCGTTCGACGCTGACACTGAAAAGGATGAAGACGAATGAGTATCGCCCCGCTCAGCCCAGAAGTGATTCGCCGCGGTCTTGATGCTGCTATCGCACAAGCCGAGAAGAGTTGGAGTGAAGGTGGAATTCCCATCGGCAGCTCACTGCTTGATGCGTCCGGCAATGTGGTTGCTGCTGGTCACAACATGCGCGTGCAATCCGGCGACCCAACAGCACACGCCGAAGTCAGTTGCGTGCGCAACGCTGGCAGGCGCCGCGATTGGCGCCACCTGACGTTGGTCAGCACGCTGAGCCCGTGTCCGATGTGCTCTGGCACTGCCATCCTGTTCAAAGTCCCGCGCGTGGTGATCGGCGAACACCGAACCTT
The DNA here is from genome assembly GCA_943329105.2 of Chitinophaga pinensis. Classification (GTDB taxonomy): domain Bacteria; phylum Planctomycetota; class Phycisphaerae; order Phycisphaerales; family SM1A02; genus UBA966. Next base: position 3,017 of record CALQCP020000290.1, read on the forward strand.
CATGGGCGCGGAAACATGGATGCGCGCCAATGGAATTGAACTCACCGTGCTCGATGACGCACGCTGCATTGCACTGATGGAGCGCCTGCAACGCGAGAAGCCCGATCTGTGGGCTGAGGACATCGGGGAGTAGCAGGCGTTACGGACTGGCGAATCAACCTCGCCGCCCAGCGCCCTGCCCCGCCCTCCCCTGCACTTCACGCATCCAGCCCGCATAAACCACAATCGCGCACGAAAAAATCGTGCGCGATTTTCATTGCAGCACTTGCATACTGCCTCGC
>CALQCP020000291.1 GCA_943329105.2 Chitinophaga pinensis
GCGGGTGACACGTTTGCGGGTGGATTCATGGCGCACCTTGCACGCACCGGTAAGCATGACTTTGAAACGCTGCGCCACGCCATGGCGTGGGGAACCGTGTTGGCAAGTTTCACCATCGAAGCGTTCGGTCTCGATCGACTCTCGCGGCTCACCGCTGGGCAGATTGATGATCGCTACCGCGCATTCCGCGCCATGATGGCGTTCGACCATCGCAGCTGACACTGGAACACACTATGAAGATCACACCTCTCTATCGCGCGCTCAATGTGACCGCGCTCCGGATGTTCTTTTGCACTATCACCGCGTTCAGTGCAGTTCGCGCGCATGCGCAGTGGGTTCCCTTTGACAGTCTGCCCGGTGCGCAACGCGTGAGCGCGATCGAAAGTCCCGGCGGTTCTGCGGGTCGCGTCACTGACGTGCGCTGGGACATTCCCGGCGGGCGCGTCTGGTTTCAGTATGCGGGCAAATGGAAATCGTTGGCGTTGTCCGGCGATGCGAAGTTAACGGTGCCAGAAGGCACGGAGCCGCCGGCCGCTGCTGCGCGACCGCAGACATACCGTGCGCCGAAGGGCGGTCGAGCGAAGCAGGCGACGCGGGTTCCGAGTCCGAATGGTGCATGGAACGCAGTGTTTCAAGATTTCAACGTGCTGCTGGAGCCGGAGGGCGAGCCCGCCAATCGCGCGGCGATCCGTGCCACTGACAACGGAACCAACAAGCATTGGTTCGGCAGCGCGGATTGGGTGTACGGCGAAGAACTTGATCAGAATTCGGCCATGTGGTGGTCGCCTGATTCCAAGCTGATTGCCTATTACGACTTTGACGAATCGCCGGTCAAGGACTACGTGCTGCTCGGCGGCCTGACGACCACGCGAACCCGCGTACTTTCGTCTGGCTATCCGAAGCCAGGTGATCAAAACCCGATCGCCAAGTTAGAGATCTACAACCTTGCCACGGGCAAGCGCACGGCGATTGATGTTGGCAGTGATCCCGAACAATATGTGTACGGCGTCGAATGGACTCCCAAGGGTGACGCGCTCTTGTGGTTTCGATGCAACCGTCACCAAGACACGTTGCAGCTGATGGCCACTGATCCGGTGACTGGCATCTCGCGCACACTGATCACCGAGAAACAGGCGACGTGGCAGAAGAATTCACCCGCATTGCAATTCCTTGCGGATGGTTCGCGCTTCCTGTGGGAATCAGAATCAAACGGATTCTCCAATTGGGAACTCTGGGATCTCAACAAAGGGAAACTCCACCGCCTCACTGATGATTCATGGGTCAGCGAAGCGATCGTGAGTATTGATGAAGCCGCTGGATGGATCTACTACTCTGCGCGTTCGAGTCAGACCGGTATCAATTCGCAGCTACACCGCGTGAAACTTGATGGATCGCGGCGCGAGCGGCTCACTACCGAAGATCTGCACTACTCATCGTTTCTTGTGGCGCCTGACAATGCGCACTTTGTAGCCACCAAGCAGTTTGTGGACGTTCCGCCATCGGCATCGCTGTACACCATGGACGGCAAAGAAGTGGCGCAGCTCACCAAGCCGGCCGCTGATCCGTACGGCAAAAAGGGTATGCCCAAGCCGGAATTCCTACGGATGACTGCCGCCGACGGTAAGACTGAGCTCTATGGAATCCTCTACAAGCCGAAGGACTTTGATCCATCGCGCAACTATCCATTGGTGGTTGATGCGTACGGTGGTCCGCTGATCGCCACCGTCTCACCGCGCTTTGGAAGTTACGAAGCGCAGACGGAATTTGGAGTATTGATTGCCAAGGTGGACAACCGCGGCACTCCTGGACGAGGCAAGGCATTTGAAGATGCCACCTACATGAAGCTTGGTGGTGCGGATGTTGATGATCAAGCGCAACTTGTGAAAGAACTGAGTAAACGCCCGTACGTTGATTCCAAACGCGTGGCGATCATGGGGCATAGTTACGGCGGATACATGTCATTGATGGCCGTGCTTCGGTACCCACAACTCTTCCAAGTAGCAGTTGCAGGCGCACCGCCCACGGACTGGCGCCAGTACGACACTATCTATACGGAACGCGCCATGCGCACGCCCCAAGAGAATGCCGAAGGCTATGACGCGGGAAGCGCAGTCAAGCTTGCAACAACACTCAAGGGCAGGGTGCTGCTGCTGCACGGAATGGTGGACGACAATGTGCATCCATCCAACACCTTTGCGATCGCCCAGGTGTGGCAGGCTTCGAACATTCCGTTCGAAATGATGTTGTTCCCAAACGCCGACCACGGCATCGGCAGTCCAACCTACGAAAGTGCCAAGTGGAGTTTCATCTTGCGCAACTTTGGCATGTGGAGCCAGGCGCCGCTCGGCGCGCCAGCAGCGGTTGCCAAACCAGCGGCCGCCACCATCGCGCCTGATGCGGGTAACGCTGAGAAGCCGATGAAACCGGGGTGAATCCCGCCCCTGCACGCGCCCCCACACCTGCCTGCGCCACCACTCCTGCAGGCGCCTCTACATCCGCCCGCGCCGCCACACCGGCACCCGCCTCCGCCATGCCTCTTCCTCCTGACCGTAGCCATGTCCGCACCGAGCACCGCAACCCGGCGTCCGCGCACTTGGACACGCTCGACGCAGCCGGCATTGCGGCGCTGATGGTTGAAGATCACCGCGCTGTCATTGAGGCAGTTGCGGCGGCGGCTCTAGCCATCGGCGTGCTGGTGGAAGCCATGGTTCCCAAGTTCCGCGAAGGTGGCCGGCTGATGTACTTCGGTGCTGGCACAAGCGGTCGTCTTGGAGTGCTTGACGCCAGTGAGTGTCCGCCGACATTTATGTCAGACCCGGCGCAAGTGGTTGGCATCATTGCCGGAGGCGACTCTGCGCTTCGTCGCTCGAGCGAGGGACGCGAAGACGAATGGGACGGCGCGCGCGCCGAGTTAGAGCGACTCGCTGTTGGCCCGCTTGATACGGTGATTGGTATCGCCGCGGGCGGTACGACTCCGTATCCACTTGGTGCCATCCGCCTTGCGAAGGCGCGCGGCGCAGCCACTGCATTCATCGCGTGCGTTCCGATGGAGCAACCAACTGACTGCGATCATTTCATCGCCCTTGACACTGGCCCCGAGGTACTCACGGGCAGCACTCGACTCAAAGCTGGTACCGCCACGAAACTTGCCTTGAACTGCATCACCACTGCGCTCTTCACGCGCCTTGGCAAGGTGCGCGGCAATCTCATGGTGGACGTCTCAGCCACCAACGACAAATTGATCGATCGCGCCATCCGCACGGTGCGGCAGTTTGATCCCTCTCGTTCCCGTGA
>CALQCP020000292.1 GCA_943329105.2 Chitinophaga pinensis
CCACTTGGCTGGCGCGCGCTGTTCAGTCAAGAGGGGTGCGGGGCGAGCATTGGGATAGCAAGTGCGCTCCTTGAACAAACAGTCCGCCACCTGGCACGTCTTGAAGACCGAACTGGCATTCGAGTGACTGTGGACCTTGAGCCAGAACCTGGGTGCATGCTTGACCGCGCGGCCGATGTCGTTAGTTTTTTCGAGCATGCCCTTCAGGCGCGGCGTGGTGAGCCAGATCCGCGCCGCTATATCGGTGTGTGTCACGATATTTGTCATGCCGCGGTGATGTTTGAAGACCAGCGCGCGGTACTTCACTCATATCGCAAGGCTGGAATCAGTGTCAACAAAGTTCAGGTGTCCAGCGCGGTGGTTGCCAACGGGAGCGCAGAATCGCTTGCGGCACTAGCGGTATTTTCCGAGCCACGCTACCTTCACCAAACATGTGTTCGTGCCCCTGATGGTGTTGTGAGGTTCTTCGAAGACCTTCCATTGGCTCTATCCGCAGGCAATAGGGATGTTGCCAGTGAATGGCGTACGCACTTTCACGTACCGATCTTTGCAGCACAATTGGGCTGTCTCGGCACTACGCAAAGCGCCATTCTTGAGTGCCTGGCAGAGATTGATTCGTGGCCATCCAACGAGCGTCCTGTTTTGGAAATCGAAACTTACGCGTGGGACGTGTTGCCAAGCACCATCCGTGATGAATCAGACCTTGTCGATGGAATTGCCCGAGAAATTACCTGGTGTGCTGGGCAAGCAGGTGGCACTGGTGGTATTTTCCAAGGGGAAGATACGTGAGTAAGCCCGGGAAAGCGCACGCATGGTTGTCCATGCTGCGAATCTCGAACGCACCGACCGTTGTTTCGCAAGTATTCGCGGGCGCTGCGGTTGGTTGGTACGCGCTTCCTACTGGCACCGCGTTGCCACTTGGAGCTCTTGTACTCGTGCTGGTTGGGGTTGTTTTGTCGTACCTCGCAGGCATGATTCTTAATGATGTGTGTGATGCACAGGTAGACGCCACGGAAAGGCCAGACCGCCCGATCCCATCAGGGCGCATACCGTTGTTTATGGCACGATTTGTTGGTGGATGCATGTTGTTGATCGGCATCAGCATGCTTGCTGTTGCGTCACCCGCAACGTTGCCATGGGCCATTGTTCTGGGTGTCTGCATTCTTGCGTATGACATGCTTCACACACTTTCAGCGGCAAGCTTTGTGTTGATGGCATCATGCCGGGGGTTGGTTCCAGCGATTGCAGCCTTTGCAATGAGCAGCAACACTGACTGGTCAATACTGGCTTGGACCGCCAGCGCCGCGTTCGCATTCATTGCGGCAGTGAGCATTGCCGCGCGGAATGAAATGACCGGATTCGGAGTGATTGCACGCGTTGCTGCCTGGTCATTACCGGCAGCTGCCTGCGCACCACTGGGCATGTGGGGCGCCTTGGCCATTGATCCCGGAGGTGCCCTGTTGAGTTCGATGGCGGTGGGAGCAACACTCCTTGCCGCGTATTTGGTGTTTGTAGGTATTCACACCGCGTCCAAACGTGATTACCCACAAGCAGTCCCACGAGCGGTGTCTATGTGGATTGGCGCAATGCCAGCCATGGATGCCGCAACCTGTTTCCTCCTCGGCAGCCCAACCTTGGGGGTACTTTGCCTTGGAATGTTGGGGCTCTCCCGCGCCCTGCGACCGCGGTTTGCCGGCAGTTAAAGGGTGGCTCGGCTTGCTACCATTCGCCTCCGCATGCCGATTCTTGCCGACACATCCCTGACGAATTACATCCCCATCGCCGTCGCGCTTGCGATGAGTATCGGGTTCGCCATTGTGAATGTGGGAGCCAGCCTCATTCTTGGGCCGCGCCGTCAAGGTGCCTCGAAGGGCGCCACTTATGAGTCAGGCATGGAAGCCATTGGTTCCACACGCAAGCGCTTCAACGTGCGCTTCTTTGTAGTGGCGATGACGTTCTTGCTCTTCGACGTTGAGGTGATCTTCCTCTACCCATGGGCGGTTGCGTACACGCAACTTGAACCACAAAGTCCGATGGCTGGACTGTTCTTGGCGCGCATCCTGTTCTTCATCGGCACCAGTGTCATTGCGTATATCTACGCGTGGCGCAAGGGTGTGTTCCGCTGGGACTGACCGAGCGCGCTCACTAATGCTCACCAGCGTTCACTGGCATTCTGTGGCGATAGTGGCCAGCCGTCGCCGTGCACACCATTGATGGTGGTGCCATTGTGAATTCCGGAACGTACAAACTCTAGAAAATCGCAGGGAAACGGCAGTTCTGGCTTGGTGAGTGCGTCCAGCGCCGTGGTCTCGTCTGCAGTCATGACCACACTCATCGATCCCATGTTGTCTTCAAGTTGAGCAAGGGTGCGCGTACCAATGATGGTGCTCGCCACGCCGGGCCGGTTCATCGTCCAACGCAAAGCAAGTTGAGCCACCGAGCATTTCTTCTTGGCAGCCATAGCGTGCAAAGCGTCCAGCAAGACCCAGGTTCGCTCGTGGAGGAACTTGGAGTCAGACTTCACACGGGTGGAACCATCATCTGTTGGTAGATGGTTTCGACTGAACTTTCCACTCAGAACGCCACCGCGCAATGGGCTCCACGGTGTGACCCCCATGCCTTCATGGATGGCCATGGGGATGAGTTCCGCCTCCACGGTTCGTTGCAGCAAGCTGTATTCGATCTGTAGGGCAATCAGCGGCGTTGCGCCACGGTGGCGCGCAAAGGATTGGGCCAGCGCACACACCCACGCGGGGTGGTCGCTCAGGCCAAGATGGCGCACCTTGCCTTGGCGGACCAGTTGCTCCATGCCACGCATGAGTTCCTCAATCGGAGTGAGGCGATCCCAGAAGTGGCACCACAAGAGGTCGATGTAATCGGTTCCCAACCGCCGCAAAGAGTGCTCCACCGCGTTCACCATGCCCTTGCAACTGCTGCCACCACCGTTTGGGTCCCCGGGCCACATGTTTCCACCAAACTTAGTGGCAATCACCACGCGATCACGGTTGCCAGCCCCAGCCCCAGTGCGGAAGTAGTCGCCAATCACCTTTTCGCTGTGTCCTTTGGTGTAAATATTGGCGGTATCGATGAAGTTTCCGCCAAGTTCAAGGTAACGGCTGAGCATGGCGTCACTGTGTGCGACGTCTGCTCCAAAGCCCCATTCTGTTCCAAACGTCATGGCGCCAAGGCAGATCGGGTGAACACGCAAACCGCTGCGACCAAGAGTGACATAGTGGGGTGCATGGGTAGTCATGGCAGCACGATAGGCGTGTCCTTCCCTATGCTGCAAGTC
>CALQCP020000293.1 GCA_943329105.2 Chitinophaga pinensis
GATGGCATTGGTGAATACGTGGTTTATGTGGCGTGCAGCCCGGACAATGTCGCGCGTGTTGATGAAATTGTTCGAACCGAGCTTGAGCGGGTGTGCACGGCGATCTCCAAGAAGGAACTAGCCAATGCACGCGCAAAGATTGCGACTGCTGTAGCTATTGCTGGTGAGCGACCTGATGGACGCATGCGCCGGCTCGGTTCGGTGTGGTTGTATCGGGGCGCCTATGCATCGCTTGAAGAAGAACTAGCGCAGATTGAAAGTTTGACGGTTGAAGATCTGCTGTCCGTGGCGCGTGATTTCCCACTGCGTCCAACATTGCGAGCGCAAGTTGTTCCAGAGACAGCTGTTTGTTCAACTTGATGCTTTACTGAAGACCGCGCGCATGGTGGCCGGTTCTGTTCCCAAGATGTGGCACGCGTAAGCGGCAAGCAACCGGTTGGCGCGATCAACAGTCACTGATGGTGTGTTGTGTTCGGGCAATGCGCCGATGGTGGCTAAACACTCAAGCGTGGTCCGGCGCACTTTCCACCGTGGTCCATCGCTGGCTTCCCCATGTTGAAGGACGCCACCCGAAGCAGGTGCGAACTCAAAGACATCACCAGGAGTGCTGCTAGTAAGTGTTGGTTTGTAGCCTGTTTCGCTCAACAATGTCCACTGAAATACCAACAGCGAGCCGGCGCCATCTGGTGGTGGTTCTTCAGGCGATCGTGCCGCACCAATAGTCCGAAGAGACTCAACAAAGCAGTCGAACAACAAGGGGTGAGGGTCTTCTGGTTGCAACATTCTGCCCACCAGATCCGCCATGTAGAACGCTGCTTGATTTGCTATGAGATCGGTACGCAGGCGTGGGAACACTTCTAAGAGGTCCCACTCGGTCAGTGTTGCTAGATCTCGATTAGGTTTGATGATGGCACCAAATTCACCCCGCGACAACAGGTCGACTCCGCCGTCAAATGCACCACGTTCCCGGCGCGCCCCCTTTGCAAGGCCCCGAACAACACCGAGTGATCGCCCAAACAGGCTGACTGTTTGACTTGTTTCACTGAAATCCCATTGGCGAATGCACACACCTTGATCGTGCGTAGTACCCATTGTGTTAGCTAGGAAGATGCATTGCCACCGCGGCCTCTACTCGATTGCGCCCGTTCATTTTTGCCTGGTACAAAGCCGCATCGGCGGCCAACACTAAGTCTTCTGTGGTGGGTGTGCTGGGAAGAACAAGGACATCCGCAACACCAAAGCTAGCGGTAATCACCATTCCTGGCACACTTGGCCAAACCTCTTGTTCGATCGCCCGACGGTATCGATCCGCTACTTCAATAGCCTCAGATCCGACGGTGTTTGGAAGAATGATGCCAAACTCTTCGCCACCCCAACGGCAAGCAATATCACTGCCACGTCCGCTTTGAAAAATACGAGCAAGTCGCTCCAGCACTTTGTCGCCGAATGGGTGCCCACGCTCGTCATTGAGTTTCTTAAATCTATCCACGTCGCACATCACTAGTGACAAAGAACGGCCGTGGCGAACAGCTTCACCCACCTCTTGTGCGAGGCGTCTATCAAAGTAGGTTCGGTTCCAAAGCCCAGTCAGGCCATCAACCTGTGCCTTCTGTGCCAGCATCCTGACTAGCTTTTGTACGCGCAGTGCGCTGCGAACGCGCGCTTGCAGTTCCACAATTTCAAATGGTTTGGCCACGAAGTCGCTGGCGCCCATATCAAGTGCCCGTACGCGCTCTTCCATCGTTGACGTGCCTGAAATAAAGATCACCGACACATCTTGGAGGTCTAGATCATCTTTGAACACCTGCAGCACGCCAAATCCATCCATACCTTGATTTTTAAGATCAAGCTCTATATCAAGTAGCACAACATCAGGACGTAACTCGCGCGCCATCTTGATACCCATATCAGCACTAGTGGCACCAAATAGTTGAATCTCTTCGTGCTGCAGTCGGACCTGAAGCAACCGGTGAATCAACACCGAGTCGTCGATGGCGAGGACTTTTGGAAATGTTGAGGACTGCGCGGTCATAAGGGGATAAACAACATCGTAGTTACTCGACAGTTGTCGAATTGGCACGCATCACAGGCATTGTTCATCAGGGTCGAATCCGAGCTGCCACCGCCGCCAACATCCCCACCCGGCTACGGATGACATTATCGTCATTGCCCATGTTTACCGCCTGATCAATCAAGGCTGCAGCCTCGCCTAATTTAGGGAACCCATAACCCCCGGCGGCTCCCTTCAATTGGTGTGCCAACATGCGAAGTTGCTCATGATCTGCCGCGGCAAGTGCCACATGCATGGCTGCTAGGCGCTGTGGTAGTTCATGAATGAACAATGCAATAATTGCGACCATGTCTGGATCGTCGGCAAACTCACTGCGAAGCGTTGTTTGATCGTTGGATAGGCGCATATTGACCGAACCCGACTGTCAAATTTAAATCGCTTGTTCCAACCAGCACTTTGCAAGATTGGATAAATTTTACACATTGGGCTTCATCTTCAAGGAAATCTGACCAATACTCCTTACGATTGTTGTTTCGCACTTTCACCCCGCCGCGCGAAAGCGCTGCGAGAGGAGATTCCCGCATGATTCCGCGTATGCCTCCACAGGAGGCTCGACTTGGCTTTGTCTACTCCGCCCCATTCCGCATCCAAGGCGTCTCTGTCGCCGGGGAACAGGCGGTTGTCCATGTGCCTGAGTTGGACCTGGTCTTTGATATTGGACTCTGCCCCCGGCCGGTGTTGGCGTCACCCATTGTGGCTTTGAGTCACACGCACATGGACCACGTTGCTGGCTTGCCCTACTGGTTTAGCCAGCGGGCTTTCCAAAAGATGCCTGGCACAGCGCGGTGCTTAGTGCATCCAAAGATGGTGGAACCAGTTCGAAGAATGATGGCTGCGTGGGTTGATCTTGAACGACAACAAACGCCTCATGAGATCATTCCAATAGAGCCAAATTCTGACTATCAATTACGGCCAAATATGTTTGTTCGCGCTATTGAAGTGAGTCACACCACCCCCGCGCTGGCGTTTGTAGTGATTGAACGCCGTAGTAAGTTGCGTGAAGAATTCCGTGGTGTCTCTCAGGAGCGCCTGCGTGAGTTGCGTGGTCAAGGTGTTGAAATCACCAAGACCATTGAGATTCCATTGGTTGCCTACACCGGCGATACCGAAATCGGCGACTTCTTGTTTCGCGAAGAGTTCCGTCAAGCACAAGTGGTGATCACTGAATGCACGTTCTTTGAAGATGAACACCGCGATCGCGCCAAGGTTGGCAAGC
>CALQCP020000294.1 GCA_943329105.2 Chitinophaga pinensis
AGCTGACCGCGTGTTCTTCACGAACTCCGGAACCGAAGCAATCGAAGCGGCTATGAAGTTCGCGCGCCAGCACACGGGTCGGCCCGGATTGTTGGCGTGGTCAGACTCGTTCCATGGTCTCACCTACGGTGCGCTATCCATCAATGGCAACGAAGATCTTCAGCGCGGATTTGGCCCGCTGCTCCCCGGCGCTGCGATTGTTGAATTTGGAGATCTTGCAGCACTCGAACGCGCTCTGAGCGGTCGCGATGTAGCCGCGCTCGTAGTGGAGCCCGTGCAGGGCAAGACGCTGCGGACGCTGGCGCCGGGAGCGTTGCAAGAAGCGCACGCCCTGTGCAAGCGCTACGGGACGCTGCTCATCGCTGATGAAATTCAAACTGGTGCTGGGCGTACTGGCGCGTTCCTGGCGGTACATCACGATGGTGTTGAGCCAGACATAGTGGTGCTCGCGAAAGCACTATCGGGCGGATTCGTTCCGGTTGGCGCTGTCTTGGTGCGGAGCGATGTGTGGGAATCCACCTACTCATCCATGGATCGATCAGTTGTTCACAGCTCGACGTTCCATGAAGGGCCGCTTGCCATGGTGGCGTTGCTGGCAACGCTGGAGGTCATTGAGCAGGACCAGTTGGCTGCTCGGGCTGCAGAGCTTGGAGAGTCGCTCATTCGCCAACTTCGCGCGGAGTGTGCGGACATCGCCTGCGTGCGGGAGATCCGCGGCAAGGGATTGATGGTCGGAGTTGACCTGGATACAAGCAGAATTCCAAGCTTTGCCAAGATTCCAATGTTGGGGCGCATCACTGAACCGATGATCGGCCAAGCAGCCATCATGCAGTTGCTCGACGTGCATTCAATCTTGGCGCAGACGACGGGTGCGCGTCGGCCACTACTGAAGTTCGTTCCGCCGCTGATTGTGAATGAAGGCGATGTGCAAGCGATCGTGACTGCTACGGCGGCGTCATGTCGAGCGCTTGCATCGGGTCGCTTCTACGGCGCCATGGGTTCTGTAGCAAGCAACATGCTGCGCACCGGGTTGGGTCTTAGCCGCGTCTGATTGCGTGGCGATTACTTCGCTGCGGGCGTGGCAATCTCAATGACCAGGCCATCGCGGTCCTTCAGGGCCTTCTCCAATTGCTTCTCAAGCGTTGCGACGCGATCGTTCTTCTCAGTCTTGGCTTGCTCAAGCGTGATAGAGCCGCTCTTGTACGCCGGGTTTGACTCTGGGTTAATGCGCCGCGCAATGGTCAGTTGATTGGTGTTGATGGTGACCAGTGTTCGGTACAGCGTGATCTTCGCCTGGGAATTTGCACTCTGCAGCTTCTCTCGGGTGGTGACTGCTTGCACTTCATAGGCTGCAATCTTGTCAGTGATTCGACCGTAGTCGGAGGTTGCGCAGCCACCCACGATGATGATGGCGAGCAATGCAGAGGCGATGAAACCAGAATTCTTCATGACGGAATGATATGCGCGGGCTCTTTCGTGCAGTGGCAGGGCGCTGCCTGCGGCGGGTTCCGGTATGGTGCAACCGCTGTGGAATTCCCAACACTGCCCCAACGGTCAACGGAGCAAGAGAGCATGGACGATGCTTCTCCAAGCCGCTTGGTACTCAGTGATGAATATCGATTTTTACGGCATTTGAATCGGGCGACTGCGGCTGCGGATGCCATCGTCGACGCGGTTGCGGGCCGGATTCCCGGGGCAGGATCGCGGCCAATCTCGCTGGTGGACTTTGGATGTGGTGGGGCGGATATTCCGCAGCGATTTCTGACTTTAGCTCGGGCGCGGGGTTGGGATTGCACATTTCTCTGCACTGATCGAAATGCGGACGCTATCGAGATGGGGCGGTCGCGAGTGCTGGAGCATGCTCAGTCTGTCGCGCGCACGGATGCAGGCGCGGTGGCAGGTGCGGGCATGGAATTCCGTGTGGTGGACCTACTTGCGGCAGATCGCGTCCTCGGTGCGCGTAGTTTCGACGTTGCACATGCATCGTTAGTGATGCATCACCTGGACGATGAATCTGCGGTGGCGGGTCTCCGCGCGATGGCTGCAGTGGCGCGCGAACTGGTGGTGTGGAACGACTTGGTCCGTGACTCACTCGGTATCTGGGGAGCGCAGCTTTCCACTATCACCGCCCGCAAAGAGTTGCGGCACGATGCAGTGGTAAGCGTGCGCCGCAGTTTCACCATGCGCGAGGCACGTGCCGTGGCCGAAGCCGCGGGGCTCTTGGACATCCGAGTACGTCGCGTGCGGGGCGCGCGGTTCGTCCTCACCGGTGTGCCAGGGCCGTTACAGCCGCAGTCCACGGGGCGGCCGTTGGCTCGTGCAGAGGGAATCAGTTTTTCATACGGCACGCGATCGGTGCTCGCTGAAGTCAACTTTGTGGCTCGATCTGGCGAACTTGTTCACGTCACTGGCGCGAACGGTTCTGGGAAGAGCACGCTGCTGGCGTGCATGGTGGGCGCGCTCAAGCCAGCGGCAGGGCGGGCATGGATCGATCAGACCGCGCTGCTTCCGGGCTATCACCCGCAAGAAGGTGGCTTATTTTCAGCACTGAGTGTCGTTGCAAATCTTGAAACTGCCGCGCGCCTCGCACGCGTGCCCGCAGTCGATCGATCGAGCGCGGTGGCTCGTTGCCTGGTGGACTTTGGCCTGACAGAGCACGCCCAACATCGGGTTGATCGTCTATCCGGCGGCTTGAAGCGTCGAACGGCGCTCGCTTGCGCAGTGATTCATTCGCCCATTGTTGTGGTGTTGGACGAACCAGACGCTGGACTTGATGCGCTCGGTCGCGATGCGTTGGTTCGCACTGTTGAGGCGGTATTACAGCGGCGTGGCACGGTGATACTTGCATCACATGCCGCATCGTGGATGCAGGGTCTGGCAGCGACTACGCCTCGCGTGGAGGTGTGTTTATGACGCTCGCTGCCTATCACCCCGCGCGGATGCTGATTGATCAGATGTACTTTGGAACTATTCAGAACTTACCGATGCTGGCACCGCTCATGGGTCGGGCGGTCGCGATCGGTGGGATGGCTGCGGTCCCGTTCTGGCGCCGGACCCTGCGTGAAAACGCGCGATTGGCGCTTGGCCCGTTGGCTGCTGAAGCCGAGGTGCGTGCCGTGGCAACGGAAATGCTCCTGAATATGCAGCGTTCCATTGCGGAAATTTTGCTGTCGGAGGGCGTGACCGTCGATGCGCTTGCGGCGCGGGTGTCGCGATTCTCCGGCCAAGAGCAGTACCACGCCGCCCATGATCGTGGACGTGGATTGGTGGTA
>CALQCP020000295.1 GCA_943329105.2 Chitinophaga pinensis
CGATCCAGATGTCGGTGAAACTGAAGATACGGTCGGTGCCGGAGTCGGCACCACATAGGTGAACCCACTCTTCAAGGTCGAAGTACCAGCCGCCGTCGTCACCGCAACATTCTTTGCACCAGCTGCGCCCGCAGGCGTCACCGCCGTGATGCTTGTCGAAGAGACAACCACCACGCTCGTGGCCGCAACGCCGCCAACGGTCACGCTTGACGCGCCCGCAAGTGCCGTTCCAGTGATCGTGATCGCCGTGCCACCAGCCGTTGTACCAGAGGTGGGTGTGACGGAAGCAATCGTCGGCCCGACCCATGGTGGACTCTCACGCCATCGCGAAAGAATGAAGGATAAATCAGCGCCATCAACACTTCCATTGCCATCGAAGTCAGCGGCTCCAGAGGTACCCCAGGCAGTCAAAACCAGAGCAAGATCCGCACCACTGATGATGCCATCAAGATTCAAGTCGCCAAAGGCTTGCTCACAACTATCGAGCACTCCGTCGGCATCAATGTCGGACGCACCACCGTCAATATCACACGTATCCGGCGTGCCATTGGCGTCGCAGTCACGCACGGCCGAGCCAACAAGATCACACGCATCCAGATTCCCGTTCGCGTTGCAGTCAAAGTCCGTTCCAAGGAAGATCTGGCAACGATCAATGATGCCGTTACTGTCACAGTCACCGCTCATACTTTCGCACGAATCGATGGTTCCATTCTGATCGCAATCGAGACTGGAATCATTCGCGATCTGCAGGCAGTCTGCTCCGCCGAAACCATCACAGTCCGTTGGAATTGGGTCGTTGTAGCGGGCTTCAATCGACCACCCAACCAGCGTTCCACCTGGGGTGTCGCCAGCATGGGACGACTCATCGACAATCTTCAGTGTCCATGTTGCGGCCAGTGGCTGACCGCGCATGCTTGCAAAACCAGTTGCTTCCGTACCTTGGGCCGGGCGATAGCTTCCTGCTTCGATGCGGAATCGGGTGTCTGGATTCGAACCGCCTTGATCGATCCGCGCTCCTTGGCACACAAGCTGAAGTGATGCGGGCGCGCCCTCCCACGCGGTATCAACAAGTAGGTACTTGCCAAGCAGATCATTCGAGCCACCACATCCCGTGTGCAGCAAAATGGCTGCGTCTGTGCCTCGCTTCAGCGTGATCGTGAGATCGTTCAACCATGTGTGGTTGATGTTGAGCGTCACACGCATCGAGTGAATAGTTGGATTACCAGGGAGCGCAGGAATAACAAGTGTCTTTGTGAGTCCGGTGGCAGAATTATCTGGAATCGCACCGCCAGTACCCGTCACTCGGATTGCCTTCCGGGTGCATACAGACTGATCGCACTCATCTGGGATGCCATCGGTGTCTTCGTCAAGGACGGCACCAGATGCAATTTCTGTCCAGTCAGCAACGCCATTTTGATTGCAATCACTTGCAATGCCAAGCATGACACGCAATTGATCGACCTCATCAAAGTCGAGAAGGTGGTTTTGGTTGAGGTCTGCCACCGCCCAAGCTTCGTCCGCGGTGACATTGCTGTCGAAACTGTTCAGAATGATCTGCGAGAAATCCTGCCGGGTAATCAAACGGTCGCCGTCAACGTCGTAATCGTCCTTACCGAGCGAGTCAAGGAACGCAATGACTTGCGCTTGCTGTGGTGCGGAGAGCGCAAAGAATGCGGCGCGTGATGCCGCCGCTTCGCCAGCATGTGCATTGATTGCCGCCGTCACCATTGCCGTGAAGCTCCCCGACGAAACCGAACCGTCGTGCAGCATGGCTGGTCGAGTGCGGAGGTTCCACAGTGGTGGGGTCTTCATCTCAGCCCCCAACGCCTGACCATCTGGAATGCCATCACCGAGTGCGCCCATGTCGTGCAATAGAAAGTCGCTGTAGACCGGAATAGTTTTGTCACGCAGGGCGCTTTCGAGCGCAGGATCGTTCGGCGTGGTGAACGCGCGAACGTGACATTTTACGCACGAGATTTGATTGAAGATGGCTTCGCCGGTCATCCCACTGCGTGGAGACTGCGGAGGCGGCGCCAGATAGCGCTGGAACGCTGTGACCGCATCAACGAAAGTGACACCATGACTATCTTCTTGATCTTCAATCTCCTGAACCGTGTCGCACGAAGCGAGAAGGTTGGTATCTCCATTCGGCGCAGTTTCTTGCGCGACAACCCGATTGGTCAAACCCATTTCTGTGCGAGCGGCATCACCTGAGAATGAAAGGACCGTCGCAATCTGCGCCTTCCAACCGAAGCGACCGACGCGGAGTGGTCCCGTTGGTGTTTCGAGCGGCTGAACACGGTGCGCACGGCCGGAGATCCCGTCACCATTGCTATCGTTTGGATCTTCGAGGGCGATGATCGAAGAATCTGCAATTGCTTCGACAAGGCCAAACGCTAGGACGCTCGGCGTGACTCGCGTGCGAACATGGTTCGCGATCGACGGCGAAGGCAGAAACTCGCGGCAACTCGGCGAGATCGCTTGTTGTTGCATCACCGGTCCGCCGAGCGCTTCGAGGTAATCAAAGTTGCTGCCCACGAGATTGCCAAAATGCGTCACAGTTGTGGTGCCCCATCCACCGATGGGGTTGTCGTGGCACGAAGCGCAACTCGATTGATTGAATGCAGGACCAAGACCCCGCGCCACAGTGAGCGGCGTCGAGTAGTACTCCCGGCCCTCTTCGAACTGGAAGGCTTGATTCGCTGTCAATCCTGGCAGTGGCTGACCCGCCTTCGTCTGTGGCGGCGGTGCAGCAAGTGCGAACGAAGCGATGCCCACGAGAGCGACGGCGCATGCGGGAATCAGCGTTAGTGATTTGCGAGAAAGGGGCATGTGTGTCATTCTCTTGGGCTTCCATCGCCCGCGTGTCCCGCTGGGAGTTCAAGAACTCCTTGAGTTGGAAATGGGACGTTTGGAAGAGGCATGGTTGGCGTGATTTTTTGTTGAAGGAAGAAGGAAGAAAGAAAGAGGAAGAGGAAAGAGGAAAGAGTGGAAAAGAAAGCAGTCAGGGGGCCCTCGCGACGCGAAAACCGAGGCTGTTGTCCGCGAAGTCGGGCGAGCTGCCGCCGCGGTACGAGGAGCGCACGTAGCTCGAGAGGTCGTTCCAGGAGCCGCCGCGGAGCACGCGGTTCGTACCAGACACCGGGCCAAGCGGGTTCGTCGATGGACTCACCGAATATTAACTGCCGTCATACCAATCATTCACCCACTCCCACACGTTGCCTGACATGTCAAACAAGCCAAGTGC
>CALQCP020000296.1 GCA_943329105.2 Chitinophaga pinensis
CCAGCCACGCACTTTCGAATCACATAGGGGCGCGCCCCACCGATACCACTGACGGCGTCGCTGAGCAATTCCAGCACAAATCCCATCGCAAGCATGAATAATGCCGCGAAGAACAACATGACCACCACAAAGAACATGGGGCGTTCGGTGAGTGGTTCTGCTTGAAACACTCGTTGCCATAAAAGCCAAGATCCAGCAGCAACATCAACAACCAAGACCACCAATCCAATGCGCCCAAACAGGTACATCGGCCTGCTGTGTGTCGCTCCTTGGAACCACAGCATCAACACATCAAACAAGACATCAAGCGAACGCCCTATTCCATAATGGCTCTGGCCAGCAAACCGTGCCGGTGCACTGACAAATACTTCTTCAACCGCGCCACCCCGCATCCAAACGATCGCGGGAAGTAGGCGGTGATGCCCAGGACGCAGACGCAGACTTCGCGCCAGATCACCCTGAATGGCTTTGAAACCACCCATGTCACGTATGTTGCAACCAGAGACACGGCGCAGCATCCAATTTGCCAGTCTGCTTGGCGCGCGGCGGAGCACCAAACTCTCTGTTCGCCCTTGGCGACTTCCAGATACAAGCGCGTTGCCACGATCCATAGCCTCAACGAGGAGGTGGATTTCTTCAGGGGCGTGTTGCAGGTCGCCATCCATCACTACCACCACATCACCACTGCTCGCTTGGATTCCCGCGTACATCGCAGTGCATTGACCACCATTACGCGCAAGAAATACACCACGGAGTGCTGGAAATTCCAAGCACAAGTCACCAATCAAAGCTTCGGTGCGGTCGGTGGAACCATCGCTGACGATGATGATTTCATACGTGCGACCGATCGTTAACAAGGCGGCATTGGTTCGGCGCACAAACTCTGCAACACACGACTCTTCGTTGTGCATTGGCGTAACCACAGAGATTGCCAATGTGGATTCGGGCACCGGCACATGCTGTGATCGCGCGCCTTCATCACTCACGGTGCGACCTTTAGTTTGCCGTTCATCATGCGCCAGTGTCCAGGAACCGTGCAGACATACTGGTAGGTACCAGGCTTCTGTGGAACCACATAGAAGAACGATCCAGACTTACCTGGATCAATCAAACCCATAACAGCCAGAACCGATGGCATGTCGGGTACAAACTGACACGCCTTTCCTTCAGGTGTGTCGCCCATCGTGTCTGCAGCGACACCAACTTCACTCATCTTTCCAGGCATCATGATCAGCAAATTGTGCTGCATGGTGTCAGTGTTTTTCAAAGTGATTTCCAGTATCTCACCTGGCTTTGCCTTGATTTCCTTGATGTCGTATTGCATCGCACCAGGGATGGTTCCAATGGAAATTTGCCGCACAGTGACCGCCTTGAGCACCTCTGGACGTTGCTCAGTGGGCATCGCAGCGATTGTGCGAAGCGCGGCTGTGTAGGCGGGGTCCCCCGGGGTCTGTGCGCACTTTGTGAGGCGTTCAAGTACAGCCGGATCCTTTGCGGCCTCTGCAGCGAGCAATACCAACACATCCGCAAGATCTCGGGTGGCGCCACAGGTACCACCACACTGGGTGATTGCGTCAAGAAGTACCACAACTGGTGATGCCCCAAGCGACTTCACAGCGCGCATTCGGAGTTCTGCTGGGACCCCATTGTCCACAAGCATCCGCTTCGCCATAACTACGTCTTTTGTTGGATCAGCAACGAGCACAGCCGAAAGATCTTCAGGCGGCGCCGGTGGAACCAGACGAGCGGGTGGGTTTCCCGCCAACACTGTTGCAATTGCACCAATAAGTATGAAGCCAGTCATCATGGCAAGGTACCGCTCTGGGTGCCGTTTGGTCCAAGCCAAACCCGCCACAACGATGGACTGCAACCGAAGTTGTCACACAACACAGGGATTTACTGACCATTTAGGCTTATTTTTAGGTAAATGAACAACAAGCCCGCATAAACCAAGGTTGCTCGTCGTGTGGGCACCTTTACCCGTTGGTCCTTTGCCATCGTCCAGGTTGAGTACAACGACCATCCGCCGTCAGTTGGCGTAGTTTAAGAAATCATCATGGCTGTACATCACATTTCTGACATCAATAGTCCGCACCTTGCCCCATATCAACAAGTGCGCGACCGCGATGCTCTTGGACCGGATGGCAGACCAGGTTTATTCATTGGCGAGAGTGCGGTGGTCATCGGAGCGATGTTGCGCGCCCGTGTCGATGTATTAAGCATTCTGACCAGTGATCGGCATGCAGAGCGGGCAGTGGCAATGGTTGATGAGGCACGTGGGTTTCGTAGCCATATGCCCGACCCGCAGGTTCTACTTGTTGCAGATGACATCCTTGATGCCACGGTGGGTTTCAACATCCACCGTGGATTTCTGGCGGTCGGTCGGCGACCAACTCAACGCACTGTTCGTGAGGTTGTTCCCCCTCATGGGCAAGACGCGCTACTTCTTGTGGTTGAAGAGATCAACAACATAGACAACATCGGTCAGTTGTTTCGAAACGCAGCGGCGTTTGGTTGTAACGCCGTGATCCTTTCACCGGGTTGCCATGATCCGCTGTATCGAAAGAGTCTTCGGGTCAGTTGTGGGTGTGTGTTGCATGTGCCTTACGCGCGGAGTGATGCATGGAAGGCGGATCTTCAGTCCCTCCGTGATGATGGTGGATTTGCACTGCTTGGCGCTACTGGCGGCGGCGAATGCACGCTCCGCGAGGTGGCTGAGCAATGTGCGCGCTCACAGGCGCAACCCCGCAGAATTGCAGTGATCATGGGCGCGGAATTCACCGGCCTATGTGTTGACACCCTTGCGGCGTGCACAGCGCGGGTGAAAATTCCTATGGTTGTTGGGGTTGATTCACTGAACGTCGGCGTAGCGGCGGGCGTATTTCTTTCACGCCTGACGGAACAGTGAGGCGCACCGAGCAGATGTTTCTTGGTCTGTTGGGTCTGTCATGGTTCGCTGTGTCCCACCCCGCTAGTGTGTGATAATCCAATTTTCACCTACAAACCCACCGATTGCGTGAACAGGGCTGTTTGAGGGGCGTATCGAGCCCATGCGAAACATCATTTCGTCAGCGGTCGTATTGGGCGCGCTCGCAATGACCCCAGCCACCACCGTGGCGGCGGAACCCCCTACCCCAACAGGAGGGGGCGAGCAGCAGGGCCCGGTGGCAAAGTTGTCATCCGAGGATCAAGCAGCGATTGGGCATGCCAAGAGCATTTCCCGAGCGTTTCGGGCGATATCCAA
>CALQCP020000297.1 GCA_943329105.2 Chitinophaga pinensis
ACGTTGACAAAGACTGCCAGTTTGGTCTGCGCATCATCGGTGCGTGACCAGTACGGCAAGAACTGTAACCACGCGACCGCTGCACCCACAAACGCGCCCGCACATTGTGCAGTGATGTTGCCCGCCACCATGTCGGACTTGAGTCGACCAATCGACCACATCGCTACGGTGACTGCGGGGTTGAGTTGCGAGTCACTCCGACCAGCCACCAGCAAGCCGGCGGCAAGGGCCGCGCCCCATCCAAGAACTGCGGTTCCGTAACTACCGCCAACACCGGGCGCGCGAGCGAGGCGCAGGTTTGCAGTGACGGCAACGCCAAGAAATACATACACGGCGGTGCCGAGAAATTCGCTCGCAAATGGAGTCATGGCGCGGAGTGTAGGTCGTGATCCTTTGCTTCGACGCCGGCAAGCAGGCAGAAGGATCGCCACGCCTTGCAACGCGCGCGGAGTTCTGCGGGAGCCACCACGCGGAGGCGTTCCACTGCAAGAACGCGGCGCTCATTGTCGATGGCTGCGAGTGCGTTCACGCCGGATGCATCAATAGCAGTACGGAGTGCCTCGGTGTCTGCATATGAGCCATTCATCAGGGTGTTCAGGCGCTCAATCCGCTGTTGGCAGACCACGGTGGCCTCGGCTCGCCAGGCATCGGCCGCTGTTGCAATGGCCACGCGGGTAGCGATGTCCTCGGGCGGAAGCACGTCACAGAGTGTGAGCGCAACGATGGCAATCTCTGCGTCGGACCGATGTGCATCTGGATAGCCGCGGCGAACTGCGGCCGTGCGCACACGCGCGGCATCTTCCGGGGATAAAGCATTGCATACGGCGTTGATCGCTTCGTTCGCGGTGACGCGAGCAGCGCGCGCGGCGGCCGATGCATTCGCAGTGATCTGATCAATGTGTACTTGCCGCGCAGTATGGAATCGCAATCGTTCCAGTTGGCTCATACTTGCCAACGAATCGGGCATGGATCCGCGCTGCGACGCGGTAAGAAGCATGCGGGTATCGCGCTCTGCTTTGATGGTGGCGCACACTGGGGATTCGCGCGCAGCAAGAACGTCCACGGCGGCACGGCGGGCGGCGGGCGACAGTTGCGCGGATATCACTACCAGCGCGGGGTTCACGCGCAATGCGCCAAGCATGTCTTGGTCAAGGTATGACCGGTTCGCTAAGGACTGCGGGTTACCCGCATTGCACGCCATCCGTAAGAGCGCCGCATCGCTATCACTCAGCCCGGTGCCGAGCGCGGCGGCAATAGCCGCTTGGAAATCCGCCTCCACGCGTGCGCTCGCGGCGATCCGCTCCGCATCGGCACGCACGCACGGCGGGCACTGCGCCACGCCATCAGCATTCATCGTGCCTTGATAAAACGATTCTTCATACGCAACCTCCAACGGCTCGGCAACTTCTCCCCAGCGCTGCAGGTAGTCCGCATGCAGGCTACGAATAGTGTCTGCAGATTCTTCTGGCATTCCCAAGGAACGAAGGGTGGCAAGCAGCGCTGGCAAGTCCGCAAATGAACTGGTGGGAGTGTCATTCCCATTTGCTTGTGAAAGTGCCAAGGAAAGCGGATCAGAGGTTTCACCTTGCGCTGCCTGTTCGGCTTCTGACTCCTCCGCCTTGGCTGCATCCACGATGTCCTTCGCTTCGGGAATGTTGGCAAGCAATAACCAGTCTGGCGATTCCTCATCGTTGCCAATACATTGTGCGCCGCACGGGGCGAGTGCGCGCTTATCAAATGCTGCAAATTCCTTGGCGAATTGTTCGCTGATAGCTATGTTCGATAGATACCACTGGTTTGTTGCGTCAAACTTTCCAAGCGCTTGATACTGGCGGTCAACGAGTTGGCTACCCGCATCGACCAGGAATTTCGGGAACTCGACCCGCCATTTTTCGATCGCGCTATGAAGGCATTCGCGACAGGCGTTGTCAAGCGTCGGCCGCAGGAGTGGAGCCAGCAATCCGCCCAGTGGGATTCCAGTACTTGGATCATTGCACGCGTTGAATTCGTACATCTCCTCGCACATGCGGCACGCAAATTTCCAGCGCGCGGGTGGGGGAAGCGTTTCCAACAGCACGCGACACGCGTCCCACTGCGCGCGCAACACCGCGGATGCTGGGCCACTGAGTTTCTGACGTTTTTCGGCCCATGCTTGGCTCATTCCACCAGCGATGCGCGCAAATTCCGTTCCGGCGACGGGCTCGTCCTCCGAATCAGGTGAGCGCAATGCCCGATCAGCGGCGCGAAGTTCCATGTAGTCCAGCATGGACAGTGTGGAAACCCCCAAGCGATCCATATCTGCTGCAAAGTCCAGGCGCGATTTGCGTACGCTCTGGCACAAAGCGCGGATCGCAGAGATCCGACGTGCGCGGGTTGAATCCAACGCGGCCATCGCGGCTGCAATCGCATCATGGTCGTCAGGAAGTGCGCGAATGAGGGCGGCTTCAACATCAAAATCTGCAAGTTGCGCGCCCAGTGCCGCCGTTTCGCTGGGTTGATCAGCAACTGCACTTTGCAACGCTCGTTGCGCCCGCAAGTTGGCGATCTTGGCACGCATTGGTTCATCGCTTGCGAGAGCGATGGCCGCAAACAGGGCATCCTCAAGGCGTTCGCGCTGTGCGGCACACGCGTCAAGGTCAGTGAGCTGTTGCAGCACAGTGGCCCGGGATTGTGCAATCGGGTGGGCGTAAGGGCCGCTGGGCGTGTCTGTGCCACTACTGGCACCACGCTTTGCTGCGTTCGCAAGTTCCGCAGTGCGCCAGTCCGCTAGATAGTGTTCATACGCATCCAGCACGCTGCTGCGCGGGGTATTAACCCCTGCGCCATCAAGCATGGCAAGCACGGCGTTGAGCGGCAACAGATCAATGGCGCCGACGGCGTAGTGCACGGCATCGCTACCCGCTGTGACGGGTGCAGTGATGACTGCCGAAAGCAACAGCGCGAATACTGCGATCGTTGATCGAAGCATTCGCGCTACGCGCATCACATGGCGCTCCCGAGGCCCATGATGCGTCGCCATGCGCTGATCTGCCCAAGGTGCATCTGCATGTGGCCGATGCACAGGAAGGTGATCGCGCCGCCCTTCTGTGGGAACATCTCTTTGAAGCGACCTTCGGCAGGATTTTCCTCAGCGAAGACGGAGTCCGGGGCCGTTTCAAGTGCCTTGGCTACGGAGTGGTAGCCGGCGGTGAAGTGCTTCATGATCTCGTCCTTGGACGGATATTCGCCAGGCGCGGC
>CALQCP020000298.1 GCA_943329105.2 Chitinophaga pinensis
GAGAGGATGTTGAACCAGACCACGCAGTCCCAGTCCGGATGTCCTGGCCACGGGCGCGCCGCGGACAACAGCGGAATCTGTGCGCCCGGTACCAGGCAGTCTTCGGGACGGTCGAGACTGCTCACTCGGATCTCCACCGGACCGTTCATCGGATATTCACCGCGGTCGCGGTACGCCTGCTGCATCGCAAGGTACTTCTGATGAAACTCACTCAACGCGCGCTGCACATCCGAGCGCCTACAGCTGAGGGCAAATCCACATTCGGCAACGCGCAGTGTCGTGGGCTTGATGTACAGCTGGACATCTTTCGACCAACCCCAAAGATTCCACGCGAGGTTGGTGGTCAGTCCAACATCGGTGACGGTTGCCATGGTGGCACCAAACGCTGGTGTGAGTGACGCCGAGCCCGAGATAATCTGACTCACCAACTGTGAAAGTTCTGGCGAGATGTTGTCACTGAACGGGTAGTTGAACGGCCCCGATACTTCCTTAGAAAGGAGCGGCTTCACTGGCGTTGGTCTCCAGACTTTCAGCCAAGGATTGTCGGTAAATGGGTACAGGATGGTTTCTACGCGCCCACTTGAGTTGAGGAAACTAAAGAAACTATTGCTCCCCGATCCCGATCCCGGTGCCGCGAATAGCGCTGCCGCGGAAATACTTCGGTAACTGTCGCACCGAACCCGCGTATTCACGCCCACTTGCATGGTCACTTCCACCAAGAACGCGCGGCCGAGGTGCACGCACAGTGCGCCCATCTCCGGCTCTGAGCGCGCGAAGGTTCGTAGCGCATAGGCCTGTTGGGTGGGATCCCACACCACCGCCGTTACCGAGCGGAGCATGTTGGATAGTGTTCCGAACGTGTGTCCAGAAAGCGGCGTCTCTCCAACAGCAGGAACAGAAGTTCCATGCCCATTGACAGCGAGCACGCCACCAAGGCTGATTGCACCCGGCGCCGGGCAATTGGTCATGCCAAGGCCAGCTGCTTGCAGCGCGTCGTGCAACACCTCCATGGCAACGCCCGTTTGCGCGGTCACGGTTGGTGGTGACATCGACGCGTCGATCGAAACGGCGGTCAAGTGCGCGGTGGTATCAAGCAACAGCACTGGTGTTTCGCAGTTGGCGTCCGGGTCAACCGAAATGGGCGCCCAATTGTGTGCCATTCCGCGCGGTCGTAGCCGCCAACCGTTTGCATGCGCCCAGTTGGCAAGCGTCACAACATCTTGCGGCGTTGCTGCGGTGGCTGTCCAGACCGCGTCGATGGAAATTTCACCCGACCAATTGCGGTACGCCTGCTGATACACGGCGATGTTGCGTGGAAAATTTGGCGGCGCTGGGCATCCGGTACTCCCCATGCCCGAAGCTGGGAGTACGCAGAACGCAGGAACCCACACAGCGGCGCCAAGAACAGCCGACGCCTGTAAGAAGGTGCGGCGGGCAGGGTCGATCGGTTGGTGGGTGGGCTTCATAAGATTCAACAGTTCATGGGCGCAGGAGCCGCCCCGGAGGCGCGGACGTCCGCTAAGTAGGTCAGTATGTCACCAATTTCTGCCTATGCAAATCAACCCATAGCCGCCAGGATCCGTGCAGTGTCGATTGGATTTATCGGCGTCGCCAAGTGACCGCCGGTTGGCGCCATGCGCTCGGCGACCATGGTTCGCAGTTCCGGTGTGCCGGTGACGCCCATGGCCTGAATGGCGCGAAACGCCGCCGCCGCGCGCGCCACGGCGCATGGCGCGGAAAGTTCCACCTGCAGGGGAAACATGCGCCGCAAGACGTGCATATTCCGCGGCAGAACAACAGCGGTAGCAATGACTGTGCAATCGGCGACAGGTTCTCCACTGTCGGCTTCGCGCGGAAGTGCGCGCATACCAAGCAGTGATACAAACATTCGTAGAACGGACGGTCGTAACTCCTCCACGCGACGCACGATCAGCGCGTCACGGTCATCAACAGACCGCAACACACGCGCCATGTGCTTCGCATCACGAATCCACGCGGCATCTACTTCAATCGTTCGCTGATCAGCATCACGCGCAATAGCGCGCGCGATGATTTGTTTTCCGCAATCATCCGGACCAGTGATCAGCGTGTCTTCCAAGACTCGCCCGGCGGCCACCGCACGGTCGATGGCATCTTCAAGAATCGCAATGATCCGAGGCGCGCCCATGAACTGTCGCGTGGTAGCCACGTCCATGAAGTGCGCTGGATCACCCAACGTGCGCGCGCCGGCGCGCATAGTCCTTGCGTCACGATGTTCAGACATGGGATCGCCTCCGTGCGGCAGTGGCCGCCGTTTGTGTGATGAATGGCAGCAATGTCGCTGCAGCTTTAAGAGTTCACGACACGCACCAGCGCGTGCCGCTGTTGATCTGGCAAAGGTAGAGCGCCGGTGAGCTCGCCGGGAATCGACTGCCTTATTTCCGTGTGAATGGGTGAAATGGCTTCGTTGCCACGTTGTTCTACATGCGAATGTCGTACCCCACTCAACCCCGTTGTGCGCGATCAAAGGCCTGCAGCGCGACCACAATTCCAATCACCACCACGATTGAAACGATGGCAGCCAAAATCCCGTATAGCAATCGTTGACGAGGTGAAACTCGTGTTCGCGGCGCGTGCGCTTGAAACGGCGGTTGCATGGCGAACGGATACGCCGCGGCACGGGAATCAGGAATTGGCGGAAGTGGTGGCAACGGTCGTGTCGCAACACCGGCAGATATCGAACCCAAAGCATGCGCGCCGACAGCTGGCAGATTGCTCGTCCCAACGGCTGGCAACGCGCTCGCACCCGCCCCTGACAGGTCGCTCGCCCCGACGGTCGGCGCATCATTCGCACCAACCGCAGGTGTTGGCGCGGACTCCTCCCGCTCGGGAGTCAAATCGAAATTGAGCGGCTCATCCACCATCGCGCACTCACGATTCGCTTTCCACCATGCGGTGCATGGCTCGGATCTCATCATGCACGCGCTTGCGAAGCTCAGCCGGTTCCACCACGCGCGCGTTGCTGCCGATCCCCAGTACCCACCACACGAGTTCGTCGAAGCCGGCAACCGTTGCAGTAAATCGCACGGTGCCGTCGGCAAGCGTCTGGAAGTGCTGACTTGGATGCCACAGTGTTTCCATCATGTTGCCGGCGACCGACGCCGTCAGGTCAATGACCACCTTCACGGGCGTGGACTTTGCGTCGTGGATGGTTTCCCATGC
>CALQCP020000299.1 GCA_943329105.2 Chitinophaga pinensis
ATCGGTGATGCAGGATGGATTTGGATCTGTCGCCACTTCGGTGGCAAACTGCTGGCCTGGCGCGCGTTCCGAAAGCTGATCGGCCCGAGAACACTTCTTGAAGTGAAGTATGAGATGGATCGCCGCGGCGCATGGGCGCTGTTGATCGCACGCTTTATCCCCGGAGCGCGAACGCCCATGGTGACCATGAGCGGCGTTATGCAGCTTTCGTGGTGGAAGATCTTGGCCGTGGAAGCAGCGGGTGTACTGATCACCGCCCCACTGCAAATGGGTATCGGCGTTGGCGTAGCCCATATCGGCAGCCAGTTTGAAAGCGCCGCGCATCGGTGGATTCTCTACATCGGTGCAACGCTCGCCGTGGTGGGGCTGATGGGCCTGGCGCACATCATCATCTCGCGTCGACGCGGGAAGCATCGCGCACCGCGCGCGCCCATGCAGTGGCTTGCTGGATTTGCGCAAAGGGCAGCGCAAAAGACCATCGTCACCGTGAAACGTGCCGGCGCACTCACTTCAAGAAATTGAATGTAAATCGTGCCAATGGGCAATCAGGTTGCGTAGTAGTGATGGTTACTACTAACTGCTCCGGCTTGCCATCGGCGCCAATCTTCACGCCGGGATGAACACGCCCGCTCGGCGAATTGGCAAACTCCAAGGCCTCGTATGAGCTGAGCGCCACCTTGCCAATTGCCGCGGGCATGACCTCAAACGAGCCGATCGGCGGATCAACGCTTGTCACAGTCACGGCGCTGCGATCGCCCGAAAACACTTCCACATCAATGGCGAAATCACGATCGCCCTCATGGACGTCCGCCACATCGGGCGCGGCAATCACGCCACGGGTCAATGCAAAATCAACGCGAAGGGAACCCGCAAATCCTGCCTGGGATGCAAACTCAACGGACGTTGATCGTGACCCGTGACCAGAAGGATGAATGGTCAATTCCACATCACGCTCCGCGCCTGGTGCCAGGGTGCGGTCGCCGATCAGTTTCGCGGTGAGACACGCGCAATTGGGTGAATACGCCAGAATCTCCACCGGCTCGGCGGACTGATTACGAATCTTTGCGGTGCGCTTGAAATCACTACCGCACGGCTTCACGTCACCAAAGTCCACCTTGCCGCCAACTGTCTGAAGCGGCAGCGACGCCAGATATCCGCGGCCTGCTGGTGGGAGCAGCTGCGGCTCTGTGTGCGGCCGGTAGTACAACCCAAAGATCACCGCCATTCCCAGTGCGATCACACCGATCGCAACCACCACGCGGACCACACGAAATGGCTTCTTTGCGGCGCGATCGCCGCCTGTCGGGCGCGTCACTTGCTGTCCTGGGCGTTCACTCTCCATGCAGCAATACTAGCGTCCATTCCCTACGCGGCTCAATGGCCATCACGCCGGATCCGGCTCGCGCAGAGGCTCAATATGCCGCAACTTGCGCAACTGCGGCACCGCCATGGTGATGACGCCAAGGACTACCAACGTTCCGATGCCGCCACTCACCACGCTCGCTACTGGTCCAAAGAAACGCGCAACCACTCCGCTCTCAAATCCGCCCAATTCGTTGGAGCACTCGATGAACATGGTGTTGACCGCACCGACTCGTCCGCGCAAGTGATCCGGGGTGCGCATCTGTACTAAGACGTGACGAATCACCACGCTGATGTTGTCCGCGGCACCCGCAACTGCCAGCGCCAACACTGCTACCCATGGAACAGTTGCATATCCAAACACAATGGTTGCGCCCGCAAATGCCGCAACACTCCAGAGAAGCATCGGGCCAGCGTTTCGGAAATTCGGTCGGAATGCCAACCAACCAGCCATGGCAAGTGCGCCCACATAGGGCGAAGCGCGCAGAATTCCAAGGAGTATCGGTGCCTGTTCAGAACTTGCTCCAAGCAGTTCGTCCGCGTACTGCGGAAGAAGCGCGGTTGCTCCGCCAAAGACCACCGCCAGCATGTCCAACAGTATCGCTCCAAACACTGGACGCTCGTGCCACATGTGTGACATCCCCGCGAACATCGCCTTGGCGGTCACCGCCCGATTTCCACGGGGCGCAGCGCGCGGCTTCACGGCGGCAACGGTCACTGAGAAGATCACGCAACCAATCGCAGTCAATAGGTACACCGGCCAAATCGCCGGCAAATAGGCAATCAATACGCCCGCCGTGAGCGGCCCCACGATTGCCGCAAACTGAAAGATGCCACTCTGGTACGTCACTACATTCTGGAATATGGAGTTGGGAACAATCAGCGGTAAGAAGCCCTGCCGCGCCGGACCATTGAATGCGCGCACGCAGGCGCTCACCACCAACAGCACATAGAAAGCAAACACTGGCGCATCCATCCAAGAAAGCAGTGAGAAGCCCAACGCGACCGCCGCAAATCCTGCCTGGGTAGCTACCACGATGGCCTTGCGATCCCGGGTATCCGCCACATGACCGGCCAGCAACGAAAGCAGCACCACCGGAAGCGCCCGGCACAGACCCATCACACCCAACGCCAGCGGATCATGGGTGCGAGCCCATATCTCCCACGCAATGGCGGTATTCATCACCTGTAGACCGGTGGACCCAAACAGGAATCCCACCGCAAATCGCCGGTAATTGGCAATGCGCAACGCCGCGAATGCGTCGTGGGCTTCCGAGCGGTGTTGTTGGTGGTGCGGCACGTCGAGTGGGGATCCAAAACCGAGTTGCCAAGCGTACCGCGCACAGCCCGGCGCGCCTTATCCTTTACAACCCACGGCCACGCGGCCCTCCACCCTCACGACTAGGAATTGACTCATGCGTATTGCGCTTGCTGCTGGCGACGGAATCGGACCAGAAATCATGGCTGCCACCTTGGAACTCTTTGCTGCGGCGGGAGTCAGTAAGTTGGTGGAATTCGTTCCTGTTGAAATGGGCGAAGCGATCTTTGCACGCGGCAACACGCGCGGCATGACTGACGAGGCCATCCGCGTCGTGGAAGACCTCGGCGTGCTCTTCAAGGGACCGATGGCTACGCCGACCGGCGGTGGCGGTAAGTCCATCAATGTCACAGCGCGCAAGATGTGGAGCGCATACGCCAACTACCGACACTTTCGCACACTGCCGGGCGTGGTCACGCCGTACAGCAAGGCTGGCATCAATCTTGACTTTGCCATCGTGCGTGAAAATATTGAAGACACCTACGGCGGCATTGAGCACCGCCTCACTAACGACG
>CALQCP020000300.1 GCA_943329105.2 Chitinophaga pinensis
GTACTTGTAGGTGCGGCCTTGTGCGCTCTCCGGAATGCGGGTCGGGAAGAAGGTCGGCTTACCGCGCTTCAACTCGCCCCAGATGTTGTGGTAGAGCGTAGAGATCCACAGGCTCTGTGGAGAGCCGGTCGCATCACCGTCAGGCAAGCTGGTGGCATTGGCAATGATCGCGCCCTTGCGGCCAACCCCTTCGAGCGTTCCGCCGATGTAGGTCTCTTGACCCACGGACCCCCCATTGGGCGCACTTGATGCCATAACACCCGTATTCCGCGCAAACGCGTAGCGCGGCGTGCGTTCATCCATGGTGATGACGCCACGACCGGCTGGTGTCGGTGTGATGCCGTTCTGCGTATCAAACAACCACTGCCGCGCTCCACGCGCCCAGGTGGTGAAGTAATCGCCAGTTTGCAGACGAATACCGTCGATCGCCAAACTGCCGGAACGACACACGATGGCTGGTGGGGGCGGTAGCGATCCTCCCGAACCGTCGATGTAGAGGCGATTGATCAGGTCCGTGACGCGCTGACCCGTCGATCCGTTGAGGTCTGGGTCCAATTCATTCTCAAATCGATCAACCACCGTCCACGTTGGCGTGCCGCCGGTTGATGGATAGATGGCGCGTCGCAACTCAATGTAAGAATTGGTTGGTGGCGCACCACCAACTGAAGGCGATGGCTTCCAACGATTCATGTCACCGCTGACATCAAGCCCTGCAAAGACCGTGGGGGCTGTGGTTCGTGTGGCATCAAAGTACAGCGTTCCACCGCGACGGTTGGCATCAAAGTACTGAGTGCCGGTAGCAGATGAACCTCCCCACGCCGGCGAGAAGATCGCGTTGATGTCCGGCTTGAAGAACTGACCGGGCTTGATGTCATTCGACGGGTCAGCCTCGGTGGTGGTGATGGTTCCATCACCGTCGGCATCAATCGAAGCACCGATATCAAGGAAGTCGAGCCATGCATCGCGCGGGAATGGATCTCCGTTTGGGAACTTTTCTGGAAGGCTGAAGACCAGCGCCGTGCGCGGCTCCTCTGGCGTGCAGGGTCCAAGTTCAACATCCGGTCCGTAGGTGTTGCCACTGCGACTTCCAGTCGGACCGGGAAGTCCGAAGAAGAATCGCTGCGGCGCGCCCGAAGCGGGATTGATGCGCAATTCAAAGTCCGCCAAGTTCACTGGCTCGTTGAAGGGATTAGCAATCTGCGCAACAAACACAACCGCTGGCCAGGTGGCTGGGTTGGCGGGGTCGTACACCACAAAGTGCTCCCCTGCGCCGTTTGCAGTGCAACTTGGCAGAGCAAACGGATCGCTGGCACTCAGTGAGCAATTGTCAGGATCGGGGCAGCCCGGCAGCGCATTGCCACCCGGAGGCCCAAGCACGGCATCAAGTTCCGCCTGAGTGACCTTGGACTTCGGATAGACGAAGGCCAGGAAGACTTCCTGAATGAAGGGCTGCTTCTCAACGCCAATGAACCCGCCATCGGTAATTCCGCTGGTACCGAGCGCATCGGTTGGAACTGCAATCGCCTCCGACGGATGCAACGGCTGATCGAGGTAGATGGTGTTGGTGATGCGTCGCTTGCCGTCGCGATAGCACAACACGTTCGCCGAGAAGCTGGCGATCATCATCTTGGTGGCAGCCAGCGACTCATTGGCTTCGGCGGAGTTCTGACCAGGACGACCGAGGTAACTCTGGCGAGTGCCTTCATCAATGAGGGCACGGCGCATGACCCGTTGCAGGTCGAAATCAAACTTGCGATCGGCCTGTGTGATCTGCGTTGAAGTGGCGGCGACGCCCGCCGTCGGCACATCATTCGGACGGCGCAAGTCAATCTTGCGGTTGTCAGTCAGGAAGCGCTGGCGCCCGAGTTCAAAGTCCTCAACATCCGCAACGCCGTCACCGTTGGCATCACGAATGGCAATCCCAAATCCACTGGAGGCCGCGGGAATCAACCCGGCTGCTGGGAACATGATGTTTGGGTGGTACGGCGCCAAGTCATCGGCAGTGGTAACCGCGCCGTCGCCGGTGACGTCGTCGGGGTTACCGTCAAAGTCAAAGTCCACGCCGCGCTTTAGATAGGCAGGACGGACGCGCAAGGAATTACCAACAAAGTTCGTGTCAGACATACCAGCTGCCTGCAGACTGTGATCAACCACCGTCCACAGCCGCGGCGGCAACAACTCATTGCGCGCCCCGGAAATGGTGGTCATCATGCGCCGGTGGTCAAGCAACAACTCTGCCCCACCGCGCGGCGCGAAGGCGGCGCCCGTACTCCACGCCGCCCGTGCGCGCCAGTCTTGCACGCGAACATCGTCCGGATCAAAGAAGCGCGCTGACTCCTCACGCGAACGCGTGGAGCGGAGGAATTCGCCAAACAGAATGTCGGTGGAGTACATCGATGCCGAACTATTCAAGGCATTCTCAATGCGGCTGACCGTCTGCGGACTGTTCTGACCGCTGGCGGCGCGCAACTCAATTTCATCGTCTGAGCCGAACGGGCTCAGCGTGACCAACCGAGCAGCGGTGACCGGGTCGACGAGTTCCCCGCCGTTAGCCATGGCTTTGAAGTAGCTCAGGCGATCTGCGACGCGTGAGAGGACGAATGAATCCCCGTACACCGCCGATGAGCCGGTCAAACCAAAGTCCGCGGAGGGATCAAAGAACGGAACCACGCTGTTCACGTTGCCAGCGGTGCCTTCTTGGGTTATGCCGATGTCCCGAAGGAAACCGGTCTGGTAGGGATCGGCGGTGTTGCCACCCGCCGCTGCTAACTGCGTACGCCGACCTTCCCAGCGTTCCGGTGCCCAGCCAACATCCACGCCACCGGTTGGACCAGCGGCATTGCTTGCCACGGCGTAGACCAAGTTGGCAGCGGCCTGCGAAGGCTGCACGGCCGGCGTTGGAAGCAGCGTCTTGAAACTGAAGTTCACCCGGTATTCCGGGTCGTTCTCGCGCGCATTGAAAAATCCAACGATGGGGTCACGGAAGCCCGCCGTGTTTCCGACGGTGCTTGTTTCGTCATACGAATCACGGCGCGTGACCAGTGCCACGTCCGACGGCGTCAACCCGTTCGTGCTCCCGCGGTCCGACCGTGTCGCGGTGTTGACGTTGATGAGCGCGCTGTTATCCATGATGCGCACCGCAATCAACTGTCGAGTGCTGCGATCACTGGAACTGGGCGCTACA
>CALQCP020000301.1 GCA_943329105.2 Chitinophaga pinensis
CCAAACTCGCTCAGGCTGTCAGCAATGGTGTAACTGGTGAAGTTCGGCTGGCCGGTGGCATCGTTACCCGTATTGATGAGGTACTTGTCTTGACCGTCGTCAACGATCACCAAGTCGAGTCGACCGTCGCCGTTGAGGTCCGCCTTGTCACCATGGTAGGGCTGGCCAGTGGCAATGTCCTTGAGAGCAAATCCCAGTCCAGTGCTGTTCTTGGTGTACACGCTCACTGCCTGGCCGCTGGTCAGGGTGTTGATTCGCACAATATCTTGGCGCCCGTCACCGTTGAAGTCGCCCGCCACTGCCATATTGCCAAAGCCAGAGTTGATCTGTGCGGCACTGAGAACCGTAGTGGTGGCGTCATAGAACACGCCAGGGTTTGAAGCGCCAAGGTTGAGCAGCAACTTGTTGTCGTAATCGTTGGTGGGATTCTCAGCGGGGCTTTGCTGGCATTCGCCGGCGTCCGCGGTGTCGCCATCACCGTTCAGGTCATAGCACAAGGTGCCAGATGTTTCTGGTGTGTCGTAATCGGTGTAGAAGATGTCCACATAGCCATCGCCGTTGTAATCGGCAATCGCCATGTCGCAGAAGCGCGGGTTAGCAGCGGCACCGCCGCGAGCAAACAGTGTGGGAATGCGATCCACTTCAAAGCGGAAGCCGCGCCAGTTGCCATTTGCGTCATCACCAAGATTGATGTACGCACGTGGTTGCCCAAGAATGCTGTTCACCTGATCGCTCATCGTGGTAGCGGTGAGCAGATCCAGCCAACCGTCGTTGTTGATGTCCACCGCTTCGACGTCGCGGTCATTGGTGGCATCTAAGAGACCGGAATAGCCGCTGATATCGCTTGCTTGTCCATACTCAGCAGTGCGGTCGGTGAGGACGCCGCCCTCATTCATGAGGAGCAGGTTGCGTGCGCCGCCCTGAATGCTGCCCGGGAACTTGCGGACGCAGATCAGGTCAATGTCACCGTCTTGATCGAGGTCGCCCCACGCGAAATCCTTCTCATGGTTGTCAGCGCCGATGAGTGCCGCTGCAGCCACCAAGCGCGTTGACGTCTGGTTGGAGTAGGTCACCCAGTTCTGTGCAAGGGCTGATCCAGTACATGCGAGTGCTGACGCAAGGGCGAGGAACTGGGTGGGTAGCGTATGAATTCGCATGGGTGTCCTTGAAGTGCTCAAGTCGGTGTCAGTGAATCGTGGGGCAGTGTGTCTTGAAGTGCGGAGTAGGGCAATGAGCCGTTGGGCTGGAGTTCATTTACGGGCACGGGCCCCACACTCCGAGGAGAATGCCAAGGTCTGCGCCGCCGACGTTCCCGTCGGCGTTCAGGTCGGTCGGGACATCGGACTGCCCCCACGTTCCGAGCAAGCGACCCAAGTCAGCTCCATTCACTACATGGTCGCCAGTGAAATCGGCCGGGCAAGGGAGACACTCATCCGGCAAGCCGTTGAGGTCGGCATCCACGCTCGTTCCGTTCAATAGATCCACAAGGTCGGCAACGCCGTTACCGTTGCAGTCGCCATTCTCGCCTTCATAGGCTTGCATGAAGTAGGCGAAGTCAGCAACGGAAATGATTCCATCCTGGTTGATGTCGTGCACGGCGTTCGGAGTGTTCGGAGTGCTGCTTGATCCGAGCGCCGCCTTGAACGCGATGAAGTCAATGATGTTCACATGGCTGTCGCCGTTGTCATCAAACTCCACGCGCCCCAGCGAGTTCAGGAATGAAACCAGCAACACTTTGTCGCCTTCGGAAAGTTGCGCGAACGCATCGGCGCTTCCCGCACCTTCTCCGTACGGACCGTGCAGTGCAATGGCGGTTCGGACGCGATCAGAGAAGAGTCCGCCTGCAGCCGCGCCGTTGTGGAGCATGGGATCACGCGTCCGCAGATTCCAAAGCGTGGGGGTGCGCAGTTCCGTTTCCGATGCATAGCCATCGGAAACTCCGTCGCCTTGCAGACCCATGTCGTGCAACATGAAGTCGGTGTAGGGGCGAATGACTTTATTGCGAATGGCGTCTTCGAGGCCGGGCGTGTTGGCAGTGGTCCACTCGGGGACGTGACACTTGGCACAGCCGACATTGATGAAGATGCTTTCGCCAGCCATGCCAGACTTTGGCGTCTGCGGCGGCACGGCCAGGTAGCGTTGGAAGTGAGTAACTCGGTCAATAAAGGCCAATCCCTGCTGGTCATTGACGTCTTCTGGCTCCGGCATTGGATCGCACTGCGCAAGGCGGGCGCTATCGCCGTTCGGTGCATTCTCCACCATCAGCAATCGATTGGTAATACCCATTTCGTTGCGAGTGGCGTCACCGGAGAAACTCAGCACGGTTGCAACTTGCGCCTTCCATCCGAAGCGTCCCACACGGAGCGGACTGCTGTTGTTTGTTTCCTCAAGCGGTCGAACCCAGTGAATGCGACCTGACACGCCGTCACCATCCGCGTCAGTGGGGTCTTCCAGAAGCGCAATCGCCGCGTCCGGCACAGCCTCAACCATTCCAAACGCCATGCTGGAGTTGGTCATGCGGATCGCTGTAAAATTAGCGGTCGCGGGAATGATCTCCTTGCAGAACTCGCTCACGGCGAACTCCTGCAAGAGACTCTGTGTCTCGCCCGGCACCATACTGAACATACCCTTGTCAGAGATTCCAAAGTGGGTGACGCTGGCGTTGCCCCAACCACCGACTGGATTGCTGTGGCACGATTGGCAGTTACTCTTGTTGAAGGTCGGACCCATGCCCGCAGTGGCCGGGATAGGTGTCGAATAGAGGACGCGTCCAATGTCAAAGAGGTTGCGCTGCGCGGCGGTCAGCTCGCGTATGGGGTCGCCGGCGCGAGGCTGTAACTCAAGAGCGCCGCCATCAGCGGACAGCGCAAAGCATGACCCTGTGATGACTGCGAGGCTGGCGATACGTGTTCCGTGGGACATCCGCATGGGGTTCTCGTATGTGTCTGTGCAGCGTGACGACGAAGTACGCGCAGGATATGTCTGCTCTCGGTGACGATCACGCCGCGAACGACGAACGCCGTGTGTAGCAACGGTACGCACCGCTCGGCGTGCTTGCACCGATAAACTCGCAATTCTGCCAACATCACAATGTAACCCCCGTTCTGCCGGTTGCCACTAGAAGGTCCGTAAACACACCTATACTTTTGCGAATGCAGGAGTTGCGGACCCAATGGAC
>CALQCP020000302.1 GCA_943329105.2 Chitinophaga pinensis
CGAATTTCCCGTTTGTGTGCAAGAAGTCGGCGCACACGGACCGGTGCATGCTGGACTGCCTTGCCTGCGGCCGGATATTCAGCAATATGCACGGAATGGAGCGAAAGGGACGGCGGCTCTGCAGTAGCGCTGACGTAACCCTCTGCCAGGCTGACCTTTCCGGCACGAATGCTCTTTACTTCGGTGCCCAGGAGCTCAATACCGCATTCCAGGGTTTCGGTGATCTCATAGTCATGCCGCGACTGACGATTTTCAATCGTCGGCTCGTTTGGGACATGTTCTTGGGAACTTCCAGCCACGACGGGAGTATAGGAGGTTGTGACACTTGCCCGGCTATCGGACAAGAGGATGTCAAGGAACCGTCAAGTCGACGCTTGCCTCAACCGCTTGTCAGTGCAACAATGAGATAGCCGATTATCTGCATCCCCACCCCCCCCACCGACGCTGATTCTCCTCCGAATGCAGCACTGCTCCAAGCAGATACACCCATACTTAGAAGACCATCGATGAAATCTACTTCGCTCGCCGTATCGCTCACGCTCGCTACCACCCTTTCCATGGCGACTGCGTTCGCTCAGGTTGCTCCAAACAGCAACAGCGGATTGCAGGGCCTTGAGTCGTTCCGACTCAATCACCCGGAGACCGGCATTCTTCCGCTTGGCGACCAGGTTGCACGCGTGTACGGCAACTTCTCAAGTGGAGCCACTCCATCAGAGAGTGCACAGCGATTCATTCAGAGCAGTGCGCTTGCACTGTACGGAGTGCAACCTGCTGACTTGGCTCCGATCGGCCCGTTTGAATCAGGCGAACACTTGGTGCAGATCATGCCAGACCGAGAGGTTGGCGGATTCAAGTTCACTGGTGTTTACTACTCGCAACAAGTGCGCGGCGTGCCGGTCTACAAGAGCAACCTTCTTGTTCTCACTCGCAACGAGCCCGGGTTCCCAGCAGTGCTTGCCTCAAGCACACTCTGGGACGTTCAGGGATTTGAGACGACACTTGATGGCGTCAATCTGAGTTCGCTGCCAAGCGCCAAGCTCTGGACGCGCAACCCACTCAGCCAGTTCCGCTCGAAGCCGCAGGTTGGACCAGCACAATACGTCATTTGGGGTGGTATCGACCGCGTGAAGGCCGAAGAGCCACGGCTTGCTGTCCTCTTCTCCGCTGAAGGCGGCGGAGCCTTTGACCCAGACAATCACCAGAACATTGAGTTTGTGGTGGACGCAAAGACTGGCGCGATCCTGCATCAGGAAAGCAAGATTTACCATGCTGTCACCGGTCGCGTGACGGGCCTCGCAACACAGGGCTACATCGCTGATGTCTGCGCCGCTGAAGTCTCTACGGGTATGCCGTATGTGGAGATTGCAACTGGAACAACGACTACCTATGCGGATGCTGATGGCAATTTCTCCATTCCTGCTGGACCCGCCGGATCGACGTACAGCACTCGACTTGTTGGGAAGTACTTCACCACGAATAACAATGGTGCCGCCACGCTTTCACTGGGCACAACCGCCAACGACGGCGTCAACTGGAGCCCGGTCTTTAACTCCACAAATAGCCTTGAAACAGACCGCGCGCAGGTCAATGCCTACTTGATGGCAAACAAGACCCGCGACATGATGATTGTCGCAAGTCCAGCCTATCCAACGGTGTCTACTCAGCCCAATTCATTCCTTGTGTCCTGCAATGTTGCATCCACCTGCAATGCCTTCTACTCCGGCAACTCCA
Organism: Chitinophaga pinensis; assembly: GCA_943329105.2. Taxonomy (GTDB): domain Bacteria; phylum Planctomycetota; class Phycisphaerae; order Phycisphaerales; family SM1A02; genus UBA966. Next base: position 1,732 of record CALQCP020000302.1, read on the forward strand.
TCAACTTCTATCTTGCAGGTGGTGGCTGCAACAACACGGCTTTCGGTGACGTTGTTGCGCACGAATTTGGCCACAACGCGGTTGCCAAGGGCGGATCTGGTCAAGGCGCATACGGAGAAGGCATGGGCGACTGCTTTGGCCTGCTGCTGAGCGATGACCCACGAACCGGAGTTGGATTCCAGAGTTGCGCCACCGGTATTCGTACCGCCGCCAACACCTTCCAATACAGTTCGGCGAGTTGCTCCTCGGCAGGCAGTGAGATTCACGCTTGCGGACAGCTGATCTCGGGTTGCGTGTGGGATCTGCGTAATCGATTTGCATCGCTCTACCCCAGCACCTTCCGCACACTGCTTGCGGACTACTGTGTCAACTCCATCCTGCTCCATGGAAACATCACCACTATTGCAGGGGACATCACTGTTGACTTCTTAACCCTTGATGACAATGACGGGAACATCCTGAACGGAACGCCGAACTACACGTCAATCAATGATGCGTTTTCGGTACACGGATTGCCCGGACCAGCCCTGCAACTTGCGCAGATCACATTCCCGAGCGGTCTGCCAACCTCATTGACCCCAAACGGACTGACACCATTGCAAGTGCGGATCGAGCCAATCCTCGGGACCGTGAACCAATCCACTGCCAAATTGTTCATTCGCACGGTTGGAGCATCAAGCTACGTTGCTTACCCGCTGACTCCGCTTGGATCGAACCTGTACCAGGTGAACTTGCCCGGCGGAGCCTGCCCATCCGAGGTCAACTATTACTTCACGGTCCAGATGACTTCCGGCGACACTCAGGCTTCTCCTACCTTGGCACCCACTCAGTTCTATGCCACACCAGTGGCAAGTCAGTTTGGAGATTTGGTATTCGAAACCTTCGAGGCTGCAACCAGCAACTGGACCGTTGGTGCGACTGGCGATACAGCCACAAGCGGCCTGTGGGTTCAGGTCGATCCGGTTGGCACCGCCGCGCAGCCGGAAGATGACGTTACGGTCAGCCCAGGCGTCAAGGCCTGGATCACCGGGCAAGGTGCTGTCGGCGGCGCACTCGGCGCGGCAGATGTTGACGGCGGTATCACCACTCTGGTGTCTCCCGCGTTTAACTGCTCTGGGTTTGATGATGCGTACATCTCCTACCATCGTTGGTATTCCAACAACGCGGGAGCCGGCGCCAACGCAGACAGCATGCCAATTGAGATTTCAGGCGACAACGGCGTCACCTGGGTCCAGTTGGAAAACGTGACGGAAAACGCTGGAGCGTGGGTCAAGAAGACCTTCCGCGTCCAGACGTACGTGACGGCGTCAACCCAAGTCCGAATCCGCTTCCGTGCTCAAGACTTGGCTACTGGGTCCATCATTGAGGCGGGCGTTGATGATGTGCGCGTCTATGGGGCATCCTGCACACCGGCGCTGATTGGAGACCTGAACGGCGAC
>CALQCP020000303.1 GCA_943329105.2 Chitinophaga pinensis
GCGCGATCGATCAATTTGTCGTTGGTGGCTGAGACGTCCACCATGAGGTTGCCGCGCACCTTGCCAAGGCGCGTGAAGAGCGCGGTGGTGATGCAGTTCAAGGCAAGTTTCGTGGCGGTGCCAGCTTTGAGTCGGGTGCTGCCCGTGAGTACCTCGGGGCCAGTGTCAAGGACGATGAAATGATCGCAGTCGGTTGGTTGCTCCATCGGCACGCACGCGATGAATGCAGTGGCTGCGCCGCGCGCCTTCGCAAGGCGGATGGCACCAAGTGGATACGGAGTAGTACCGCCCGCGGCGATGCCAATCACTGTGTCCAGCGGACCAACGGCGAGCCGCTCTAACTCGGCGCGCGCACCGTCCCATTCGTCTTCGCGTCCCTCACTGGAGCGCCGAAGCGCAGAGTCGCCACCAGCAATGACGCCAACCACCTGCGCCGGATCTGACATGAATGTCGGCGGGCACTCGCTGGCATCAAGCACTCCAAGGCGACCGCTGGTGCCCGCACCGAAGTACATCAGCCGGCCGCCTTCGCGGAACTTGGGAACCATGGCTTCCACCAGCGCACCGATGGCAGGAGCCGCCGCTGCCACTGCTTCAATGACGGCGCGGTGATCCTCAACCATCAGCGCTGCAATGCCAGCTGCGTCGAGCGTGTCCAAGTGCCCGGACGCCGGGTTGCGGTGCTCGGTGCGGACATGACTACGGTCAGGAGGAAGGGGCATGGCGGGTGCAGGAATCACTCCGGTTTCATCGGCTTCGCAGCGTTGCCCGCATCAGGCGCGGCGGCGGCGGCAGCTGGTTCGGCACCCGCTGCTGGCGCACCGAGCGGCGCCTGGCTCCACATGCCAAAGTTACGCAAGATGAAACTCCACTTGGCACTTTCGTAGGCTGGACTACCGATGCCGTGGTCCGCGTTGGGGAACAACATCATTTCGAATGGAATGTTCGAAGCCTGCCACACCTGCGCGATCGCAAAGGTGTTGGATGGATGCACATTGTCATCCACCATTCCGTGCAGCAGCAGCACCCTGCCCTTGAGTGTTGTTGCAAGCTTGACTGCGCTTCCAGCGTCATAGCCTTCGGCATTTTCTTGGGGAGTGCGCATGGCGCGTTCCGTATAGATAGTGTCGTACTGGCGCCAGTCCGTGGGCGGTGCGCCAGCAACTGCTACTTGGAAAGTTTGCGGGTACCGAAGTACGGCCATCAATGCCATGTATCCGCCGTAACTATGCCCCATGATCGCTACGCGTTTGGAATCAACGTACGGGCGCTTGCTGAGTTCCTTTACCAGTTGCGCTTGATCATCAACATCAGCGCCACCAAGCTTCATGTAGGTGGCATCTTCAAATGCCTTGCCACGTCCAGGAGTGCCGCGATTGTCCACCTTGGCAATCAAGACGCCCAATTCCGTTTGCGCTTCGTAACTTCCAAAACGCGGTGAGACGGTGGCGATCAGCGGTCCACCGTAAGCATCAACAACCAATGGATAGCTGCGCGATGGATCAAAGTCCTTGGGCTTGTAGAGAATTCCATAGAGCTCAGTCTTGCCGTCTGCGGCGGTCACGCGCAGGAATTCCGGCTTGGGCATGCCCTTCTTGCCGTACGGATCAGCCGCCGGCTTGGTGAGCTGCGCCACTTCTTTGCCATCCATGGTGTACAGCGAGGCCGATGGCGGCACATCCACAAACTGCTTTGTGGCTACAAAGTGCGCATTGTCAGGCGCCACAAGAAACGATGAATAGTGCAGATCTTCGGTAGTGAGCCGCTCGCGCCGCGATCCATCAAGTTGCACGCGGTGCAATTGCGAATTGATGCCGGTCTTGCTGGAACGGGCGGAGTAGTACATCCATCCAGATGCTTCATCGATACTCACGATCGCTTCGTTGACCCACGGATCATCGGTGAGACGGAGGAGCTTGCCCTTGTTGAGATCCCAAAGTTCCCAATTGGCAAATCCGTTTGATTCCGATTCCCACAGAAAGCGCGAGCCGTCCGCAAGGAATTGCAATGCAGGCGAATTTTTCTGCCACGTGGATTGCTTCTCAGTGATCAGTGTGCGCGAGGCGCCAGTCACCGGATCAGTGGCCATGAGCTGCAGTGTGTCTTGGCGGCGGTTGCATCGAAACCACAAGAGCGCATCGCCCTTGGGAGTCCATTCGACACCGTACACATATTGTTCGGGATCACTTCCAACATCAATCGGCGTGCGCTTGCCGGTGGCAAGGTTGTAGATCTCTAACTTAGCGATCGGGTTTTGATCACCAGGCTTTGGATAGCCAGAGGACAGTGCGCGGGTTCGCGTGGTGGTTAGCCCGCCCAACAGCACATAGTCCTTGACTGGCGATTCATCAAAGTCGTAATAGGCAATCAGCTTGGAGTCGGGCGACCACCACATGGCAGAGTTCTGATCAAGTTCTTCGCCGTACACCCAGTCCGCACTGCCGAACCAATGCTTGTTGGTTCCGTTGTCGGTGGCATGGATCGCCGCGCGATTGGCGGGCTCGCCTTCCGGCTCAAGCAGCACATTGAAATCTTGAAACACTGCGTTCCATGCACCATCCGGACTCGGCACCCGCGTCGCCTGCTTCGCTCGACCGCCCTTCGGCGCGCGGTAGGTCTGCGGCCGTGCAGTGGCGGACGGCGGCTCAGTGCCGTCTGGAACCGTTAACTTTGCATCGCCGGACAGCGCCAACGATTTCCATTTACCCGCATACTGAAACCAGACGCGCTCGCCGGGAATGTCCCAGCGCACGTCACTCACGCGACCCGCAGAGCCGCCGGGGCTTTCGATCGCACTCACCCGTTGCGCACCGGGCAGACTGTCGAAGGGAACCCACTGCGCATGCGCGCGGCATGCACTGAACGCCGCGATAGTGCAAAGGAACATCCGGAGCGCGGTCGAGTTGAGCGCGCGATAGAAAGGTGTGATCTTCATAGTGATGTCCCGTGTCAGCTGCGAATGTCGAACGCCGTCATGGCGCGGAATGCGCGGTAGCGATCATCAATCTGTCCAGCCGTCAGCCGCGAGAGTCGATCGAGACCGAACGCTTCGATGGTGAAACTTGCCAACACGGTTCCCCACGCCATGGCGTGGCGCAGCGTTTCAAAGTCATGCTTACCGGTGCGTGCAAGGTGCGCCATGAATCCACCCGCAAACGTGTCACCCGC
>CALQCP020000304.1 GCA_943329105.2 Chitinophaga pinensis
CGTCACCATGTGCGCGCCGAACAGTCCTTTCACTGGACCCGCAGCGCCGCCTTCCGCAACCGCGATGATGCCGATGAATTTCGTCACGCCGATGCTAGTGGTGAGCCACATGGTGGCGCCCTCAAGCATGTTTGGAATGCCGAGCGTGGTGATGCGCTGCAACATGAGGCGATCGGGCAGCAGGTTGGCCGGGGTCACTTTGAAATCTTTGACGCCGCGCAAGAGCACCACGAGGGTCCAGATGCCGCCGACCGCGTAACAGATGGAGGTGCCCGCGGCGATGCCCCACACGCCCCAGCGGCTGGGATCAACCGATGATGGATTGGCGATAGTGAGCGATCCAAAGACCACCACAACCCCCGAGAGTGCCCATGAACACAGCACATTGACCACATTGGTTGCTACGGCAATGACACTTGGTTGGACGGTTTCGCCCGCGCCGTGCAGTGCCATTCCGCCAACCATCATCACTGACATCAGCGGCATACTGATGGCAATGATGTGCACGAATTCGGTTGCGTAACGGAGCGCTTCGTCGGAAAGCCCCATCCACTCTGCGGCGATCGGGCCGGCGAACCACGTGGCGATCGCACCGCCGATCCCTGCGACGAAACTGACCGTGACGGCGGTGCCGCCCGCGGCGCGCGCTTCGGTGACGTTGCCGCTACCCATGGCGCGTGCAATGATCGCCTGCCCGCCGATACCGATACCCATGAGAACGATGGAAGCCACCCACATAAAACTTGCGCCGAAACCAACGCCGTCAAGCGCTGCGCCTGCGGTGCCCGGCGGAAGATTTCCAGCGAGCAGCGTGTCGGTGGTTCCCACCAGTGCCGCCATGAGCTGCTGCACCAGTACCGGAATGGACAGAATCCAGATTGATTGCCACAGACTCTTGCCGGCAAGTCGTCCGCTCTTAATGATTCGTTCGTCGTCGGCAGCGGCTTCGGCACCGGCGATGGAGAGTGCGCCATCACCGAATGAATCAATGTCGCCTTCGGCTGCGCGGCGGCGCAAGTCTGCCATCTCGGCGCGTGCTTCTGCTTCCGCGTTCGCTTTCGCTTCTGCTGCCGTATCGCTCGCACTCTCAGGAGGCTGCACTGTTGCGCGCGTGCGGTGATCTGGAGCGGCGGTTGGGTCGGTGGGCAAGGGCGACAAGTGTAGGCGACCGCATCGTTGCGATCGTCGATATCAGCCCTTCTCGCCGAGGTTTCCGAATTCGTTCTGCGGCGCGCCGTCCGCGGGCGCAGTTTCACGCATTCCTGCGGGAACGCCCGGTTGTTCAAAGGTAGGAATCGCCCAGAACATCAAGTAATCCAGCGTTCCCAATTGCCGTTCAAAGGTGGGGTAGTAGTACGGAACATCGCCGCGCAATGCCTTGGGATTTGCATCAGCCCAACTGCGCCATAGACCTGGTTCAAGGCCAAAGTCAGCGCCAGTGATGAGCCGCAGACTGTCCGCCGACGCCAGGTTGACAGCAAGTTCACGATCGTCAAGCGAACTGCACAGCGCCTCAAACGCATCGCGCGTGGAGTATTGCCCCAACGCGATGGCAAGTTCCACGCGGACGGCCGAAGTTTCGTCTTCTTGGATGAGCTTCTTCCAAATCACATCGGCGATCTTTGGATTGTGAATGCGCTGCAGGCCTTTGGCCGCGGCGATACGGATCTGCTCGTTCTTATTTTCGAGTTGGTTGGCGACGATCACCGCATCTTCGGTGCGCGCGTGTCGCGCCAGTGCCTGAATGGCAGTGGCTTTCACCACCGGATCGCTGTTCTCGTCAATGTACAAACGGTACAAGTTCACATAGACGGGCTCGCCACCGAATCCAGAGTTACCGATGAGCAGCACGCCGCGGCGCTGGTTCTCGGGGTCACTGTCATCCACTGCCCATCGTCCAGCCTCGGCAGGTGAGGGCGGGAACAACGAATTGGAAGCATCGCCCATGTCGCTGGACATTTGTTCGCACGCAGTGAGGAGCGAAGGAGCGGACAGGAGCATGACCATGCACACCGACCGAGCCGCGACCGTTGCAACGCGCGGAAAGTATGCGGGTGTGCCGACGCCGGGCGCGATGATCGCGGGGGTTGAATCAAGCGATGGTTTTCGGGTCCGTCCGAGTGCCACGCCGGCACGATACCTGCGTACCCTCCCGGTATGTCAAAGCTAGCGATCGAGCAATTTCCATTGGGCACCTTTCAGACCAACTGCTATGTGGCATGGGTGCCCGCTTCCGATGGGAGCGCGGTTGGGCGTGAGTGCTGGATCATTGATCCGGGCGAGGATCCGGAAGAGGTGATCCAATTCGTCCGCGCTCAGGGGCTCGTGCCGAGCCACATCTTGCTGACCCACGCACATGCCGACCACATTGCTGGATTGAACGAGGTGAGCGCTGCGTTTCCGGCCGCGCGGGTGTTGCTGCACGCCGCGGAACACGCATTTCTGAACGATCCACAACTTAACCTGAGCGCATTCATCGGCATGCCGATCACCACGCGCGGTGCTGATGGCACGTTGGCGCATGGCGATAAGCTAGAACTTTCCGGATCCGTTTGGCGGGTGTTGCATACCCCCGGGCACAGTCCGGGGGGCGTGACGTTGGTGTGCGATGCAGCCAACGAGGCGTTCGTGGGCGACACCTTGTTCGCAGGATCGATTGGGCGCGTTGACTTTCCAACCAGCGACCCGGCCACCATGCATCGATCGCTGCAAACGGTGCTGATGGCGCTGCCGGACACAGTGCGCACGCATCCGGGACATGGCGGAGCGACCACCATTGGCGCCGAGCGCCGCACGAACCCATGGCTTCAGGATGGCCGCTGGGTGGCGGAGGGTTGAACGGGCGCGGGTGCAGGTGTAGGCGCGGGCGCGGGAGTAAGAGTAGGCGTCGTAGCAGGCGGCGCAATCGCGGCGGCAGCGGCAAGACGTTCCGCAATCCACGCATCGATCCGTGTGCTCAGGACATCAAGCGGGATAGCGCCCGCTCCCAGCACGGCGTCATGGAACGCGCGCACATCAAACGCTGCCCCGAGTTCGCGTTCAGCTTTCGCGCGCATGGCACGAATACGCAACTCACCAATTTTGTAACCGCACGCTTGGCCGGGCCAGTCAATGTACCGATC
>CALQCP020000305.1 GCA_943329105.2 Chitinophaga pinensis
GGCCTTCCACAGAAGGCCCGACGGATCAAGGGCCCGTGCGGTGTGGGCCCGACATTCCTGGATCGGCCCCGCTCAGTGGATGCCTCCCTGAGCGGGGTTTCCATTTTTACGGGCATTTGGTTGGCATGTATCCAGATTTACTCGGAAATATGGAATAATCCGAACTCAATTCGCTCAATTGCTGCCGCTTGGAGCAGATGCCCTGGCCTCTGATCAGGGCTGCCACACCGCGATCGCTGACCACCACCGGGTGCCTATTATCGTCGGTGAACGAAAGCCCCAAACCAGTTCGCCTTGCGCCATCCAGCATGAACCAAGGCAACGTTGATGCGCCCGTGGTCGTTGTCATTGGTGGCGGGTTTGGAGGTGTTGCCGCGGTGCAAGCGCTGGCAAACGCACCCGTCAATGTGGTGCTGATTGATAAAGAAAATCACCACCTCTTTCAGCCTCTCCTCTATCAGGTAGCCACGTCGGTACTCCCCACCTCCAACATTGCCTTTCCGATCCGACGCATCTTTCGCGATCAGACCAATGCCTATGTATTCAACGACGAGGTCGTTTCGATTGACTGTGCTGCGCGTCGATTGACATTCATCAACGATCGCTGTGCTCGCTTTGACTATCTCATCGTTGCCGCTGGTGCAAACTCAAGCTACTTCGGCAATGACCAGTGGGAACAATTTGCCCCGGGAATGAAGACGCTTGACGATGCGCTCATCATTCGCAATCGCATCCTGCGAGCCTTTGAAGATGCCGAAGCAGAGACTGACCCAGAGGCGATGCGGGAGCATTTGACCTTTGTTGTCGTCGGTGGCGGAGCAACCGGCGTAGAACTTGCCGGCGCAATCAAAGAACTCAGCGTTGATTCCCTTTCCAAGGACTACCGACGCTTCAATGCCAAGAATGCCCGAGTCATTTTGATCGAGGCTGGCGACCGACTGCTACCAAGCATGAGTGCTCGTTCGTCCCATGAGGCACTCAAAGCGCTTCAGAAAATGGGCGTGGAGGTTCGATTAAAACAGGCGGTGACACAGGTCGATGAACGTGGCGTGACCGTCAACGGGGAAACGATCAACGCCAACACGGTGGTGTGGTCCGCTGGTGTAAAGGCGAGTTCTCTCGGAGCTTCACTGGGCGCACCGCTCGATCGAAACGGACGCGTCTTGGTTGAACCGGATTGCTCGGTCATCAATCATCCACATGTCTTCGTGATTGGCGACATGGCTTCTATGAAGTGCGCCAAGAGTGGCAAACCAGTTCCTGGAGTTGCACCGGCAGCCACGCAAATGGGCCAATTTGTAGCAAAGATCATTGCAGACGAAGTGCGCGCTGGGAGCACTGTTCGCAAGCGCAAGCAGTTTGCTTACCTCGATAAGGGATCCATGGCCACCATCGGTCGTGCCAAGGCTGTTGCCGAAGTCGCGGGACTCAAGTTTCACGGGTTGATCGCCTGGCTCGCTTGGCTCTTTGTCCACTTGATCTTGTTGGTGGGCTTCAACAACCGCATCTTGGTATTTATGTCGTGGGGAATTTCCTACATCAGTTTCAGCAAGGGATCTCGAATCATCAGCGGCAACCCGCCCTCAAGGGTTGTCGCCCCGGTTGGAAGTCGTGCCGGAGATTCACCAGAGGATCGACGAAAGGCTGTTGCAGAGCTGCTACAGCGCGTCTAACACCGAACGCAGCACTCTGCAGAAGCTGTCACTCAACACAAAGTCGCCCTCAGGGGAATGGGCGACCTGGGTGATATGTTTATAAAGTTGCCAAATTTCTTATTGACTTCGAGGCGTGCCGACCTACTCTCGGATTTGTGGAGTAAGCGCCGCACTCAGATGGCGCGAAGGACTGAGAGACATGTTGAACAACTTTCTTGCCGCCGGGGCGGTTTTTGCCGTGATCTCATCCGAAGCACTCGCACAGTGCCCGGACTGCGAGGATCTAACTTGCAACTGGTTTGCGTGCGGGTGCATGCGCTCGGTGGGGGCCGGATGCACGACCACGATCGCCACGGAAGTTGTGCTGCAGGGAATCCTTGGTCAGCCGCAGCCCGTGGCTGGCCCCCTGACCGTCTCCTGCTGCTCTTCGACCATTCCGTGTGGTCCGAATACCCTCACCTACACCCAGAGCACCGGATACACCTTCTGTGTGACGGTGAGCGGTGGGTGGGGTGGCGGTTTACTGCCTGGCTGTGGACTTCCACTCGAATCACGGACACCCCCAGTCGGCAGGATTGCACCTGCCAGAAGGAGCGTGTTTCATGTCCACGATGCGAGTTTATACCCGTGAGTTTCGAGAGTCTGCCGTCGGCCTGGTGCTGTCCCAGGGTCTGTCGATCCGCGTAGCGGCGGAGGACCTTGGCATGCCCTACCACACGCTGCACAGTTGGGTCCGCGACCAGCGGCGTGCGCGGCGAAAGACGGTTGTCAAAGCGACCCCTAAGACGATGGTCGACGCTCAAGCGCGCGTGCGCGAGCTCGAGGCGGAGGTACGCAAATTGACGCTTGAGAAAGACATCCTAAAAAAAGCGGCGGCGTACTTCGCGCGGGAGCAGTCGTGAAGTACGCCTTCATCCGTGACGAACTCGTGGGCACATGCACGACCCGCATGGCGTGCCGTTTGCTTGAAGTCAGCCCGAGCGGTTACTACCAATTTCTCCAGGCTTTGCCAGCGCCGCGCAAAGAACGAAGGCTCGCCATCAAGAGAGCCGTGTTGCGCATTCATACAGAGTCGCGCCGAATATACGGCTCGCCGAAGATCACGCACGAGCTTCCGAAACTTGGTCTCGCTGCTCATCGCAACACGGTCTCGCGAATCATGCAAGAGTGCGGAATCCGTGCGAAATATGTACGAAAGTACCGTCCAACAACGACGCAGAGTGCGCACGCACATGCGCCTTCGCCAGATCTTCTTGAGCGTGACTTCACCGCAGATGGACCAAACAAGAAGTGGCTGTGCGACATCACTTACATTCCAACAGATCAGGGCTTTCTCTATCTCGCAGGCGTGATGGACGCATGGAGCCGAAGTAACGTGGATAGTCATGGGGTGGAGCATGTCGAACACGCTGCATGCGACGATTGCAACAGATGCGCTCACGATGGCCGTAAAGCGCCGGTCTCCAC
>CALQCP020000306.1 GCA_943329105.2 Chitinophaga pinensis
CTTGCGGTGTTAAAGATCTTGCTGGTGGCAATGATCACCGCCAGCATGACCACTACCGCGATCAACAGTTCGACGACAGTAAATGCGCGACGCATCAGAGCTCCCTCACCGTGGCGTAAACAGGAACCAATTGCGTTCCATTGGCATCAATGACGGCAGGAACGTAATGCATGGTGCGAATACCTGGTGGCGTTGGCTCAAAGGTGGCTGAACCAACGAGCTCATAGTCGTCATAGATTTGTGCGTTCGGCACGCGTGGCACTGGCGCACTCATGCGAATGCGCGCGGAATCCGTAGAGTTCCGCCGCCCCTGAGCAACGCGATGAACATTGCTGTTGTTGTCAATGATCCACTGACCCGGGAACTGCCACTGTTCACTCACTTGCGGAATCTGCGCGGCGATAAAGTCCGTCTGGTTCAAACCCTGTGCAGTGCCAAAGTAACCAGTAGTGAAAGGTCCCTGACCGGTGAGTGATAAGGTGGTTGGCTGCTCCCAGCCAGTTGCCAACTGAATATTTGTTGGTGATCCGGTGGTACCGGTCGCGCCATTGCCAGCCGTTGCCTTTGGAACACGTCGGTATGGGACGGGCGGCAGGTTTGGATAGCTACCACCGGCAACCACCGTTGGCAACGATGGCGCACCGTTCGCGGGCGACGAGTAACTCTTAACAGCTCCACCAACCCCGATCACGCGGTACACAAAGATGGCCACCTGAATGCGCCCACCCATGCGGCGGAACATGCAGTCCCATGAGTAGGTCGGCGGAGTGAACGTGGTGGCGCCTTCGGGCACGGATGGCCACCAGCGCTCGCGCTGGGTGACGATGATCGGTGGTGCCAAGCTGGTGCGTGAGGAGTTGTATGGAGCACCCCATAATTTCAGATTGCCGCCACTGGTGCGGCTAACGCCTTGATTGGGAAACTCGCAGAACTCTTGCGCGCTGGAGCCCGCGTTCTGCGCAAGAGTGGAGAAGATATCGATGGCACCCACGTCATCAATAGTGGTACCGCCCTGGTTGCTGCGGATCACGCCGGGGCGAATCCAGCTCCAATCGCCAGCACTGGGCCGGAACACGTAACTGCCGTTGGCGATTGACTGCGACAAGAGGTTCGTGACGCCAAACTCTTCAAAGGTGCCGAAGTCCTCCGTCTTCACACGGCTACGCAGCAGCCCGAGCGCTTGCTCCGCCACCACCGGGCCAAGCTGATCATCCGCGGTCTGCTGCTGCTGAGCGATGCCCGCAGGAAAGAGCGCCGACACGGAAATGATTCCGATCGCCAGAATGAATACCGAGAGCAGAAGCTCGATGAGCGAGAATGCACGGCGCATCACTTGGTGCCGATCCCGGGAACGCCCGTATATCGATTGAAGGTGATGCGATCGGACTGCTCTTCAATGAATAGCGATTGATCACGAATGCGTGGCGGCGGGCTGCCGTTACTGCCGATGGCTGTGCCCTTCCACGCACTGGAGTTGAAACGATCACGCGCCTCGGCATCGTTGAAGACGGCAAGGTATGGAACGTAATCAACCAGCGGCTCGTCGCGCGGCTCGTCGTAGATGAAGTAGTCCACGTTCACCGCAGCACCGCCATAGGCGCTGGTGGTACCGCGCTCCGGAAATCCGTTGCCGTCGTAGTCAACAAAGGCCTTGACGTAGGCGTTCGGGTTTGTTCCGGGCGGACTCGTCTCCACTTCAAGCACCTGTTGCGGATTGCGCGAAAGCACGCGCCCATCCGGGCCAAACAACACGCCAATCGCCCAGCCGAGTTCGGTGCGTGCCAAGTCCGGGGTAAATGTTGGTGGCGTCACCGCCATGTTGGTGGTGCCCGCAAAGCGCGGCTGCGTGCGCCACTGGCGGTCGTTCTGACCAACCGAGTCATCTCTGACAAATCCAAAGGCCGGACCAGCAATCAAGACACCGGCTGGCAAGTCGCGCGTTGGAACACCTGGAACGGGAACGAATCGATCAGCGAACACATCGTCCACCATGAGCTCTGCGCCATAAGTGTTGGGTGTGGGAAGCGGCGTGTTTGTGGTGACCACCTCTCCCGTCCAACGCGCCGTGACAATCTGCACCACCTGCGGCTCACGCGGCACCGCGCGCGACTGCCGACTTGGCGCCACGCGGAAGGTGACCATGACGTACGCGTTGTCGCGGATAGCGATGGCGCGCGCTGAGCCAAGCGATGCCACGACGCCGTTGGTGGCATTGGCCAACTTGGCATCGCGGGTGACCTTGCCAACACTGATGGCCGTCAGCACCGCCAAGATCATCATGATGCCCATGACCACCAACAGCTCAAGGAGCGTGAAGGCGCGTGCTGGGGCGAGCCGTCGTGCAGAGGATGAAGTGCGGGCGCTGGGCATGGGCGTCAGTTTGGGGGATCCAACTCGTACAGGTAGATGTTGTCAGCAGCGGCGGTGTTCTGGATGGTGGCCGAATCCGGGGTGGATTCGCCGGGCACTCCAAAGAGACCGTCAGGACCCGCCGACACCAGACATATACGGCGATTGGTGCAGACCCCAAGGAGATTCTCAGCAGGAGTTCGTACAGTTCCGTCAGCGTCCGGAAGCGATGAAGTCGGTTCCGCCCCGTAACGCCAAGCCCGACCGGGGAACACGAACGCGATACGTCCGCCCCATGTGTCAACCAGCTCCGATCGGGTCGAATCCTTCGTGTTGGCGGTGGACTTGGACGAGGGCGCGTACAAGACCGACGGCGTGCCGGACAAGATGTTGGTGGCGGGATAACTGGAACTATTCGCCTCCGCGCGCAACATGCTCGGCGGGATGCCCGCCAGCATCGGGCGGATCGATTCCAACTGCGCCAGCAGGTTGACGGTGAACACGCCCGCGCCACGTGCGCGCGTGTAAATCAATCGGTTACCCGAATTGTTCGGTGCCGGCGGCGTTCCGGGCTCACGGATATCAAACACCTCCAGGGTGGCTCCGGATGGATATATCTCCGTGGTCGGCGCCGTCAGCGAGTTAAACGCCCCGTTGTACGTCACCGGTCGCCCCGTCTGCCCTTCCCATTCGGTGAACGCGCTCTCCATGATGGTCATGGCGCTCTCCACCTGCGAACGCTCAGCGCGCCGCAACAACGCTGAGCCAACGCC
>CALQCP020000307.1 GCA_943329105.2 Chitinophaga pinensis
AGTGTTCATCGTGCGCGCAAAGGTACCGCCTTCCGCTTACGCACGCGAGCCGCGTTGCACTAACACTGCAAGCACGATCACAGCGCCCTTGACTGCACCTTGCCAATAGGGGCTCACCCCGGAAATAGTGAGGATGTTGGTGATCATTCCTAAGATCAGTACCCCCGCAACGGTGCCCCAAATTCGCCCGAATCCGCCGCGCAGACTGGTTCCGCCAATGACCACAGCGGCAATCGCATCCAGTTCGCTACCAAGGCCTAACTGCGCCGTTGATACTGAATTCATGCGCGAACTCTGCACCAATCCGGCAACGCCAGCAAGTGCTCCCATCAATGCGTAGACCCGAAAGCGGATCCACGCCACTGGTACGCCTGCATACCGCGCCGCGGTTTCGTTGGCACCCACTGCCACCAGTTGTCGACCAAAGCGAGCGCGTGAAAGGAACCATTGCGCGACAATTGCGACAACAAAGAAGATCACCGTGCTCCACGAAAGAGTCAGCGCCTTTCCTGCGCTGTTCTCTGCAAATGGGATCGGAATACCGCCGCGCCCAAGTGCGCTGAACATGGTTGGACTTTGCGACCGAATCTCTCCAGCCTCCGCGATGGCCAAGGCAATGGAACGGAATGCCGCCAGTCCACCAAGCGTGGCGATGAACGGCGCGATCCGACCAAAAACAATCAGCGCACCATTCAACGCGCCAGCAGCAGTACCGGCAAGGATGGTGATCAAGGCGCCGGAAACCACTGCACTTGGTTCGCTCCAGCCCGCTTCGACAAGCGCGTTCATGGCGGTGGTTCCAACAGCTGCGGCCAGCACCACCATGCTGCCCACCGAGAGATCAATCCCTGCGGAAACAATGACCAGCGTCATGCCCACAGCAAGGATGCCAACGGCGGCATTCTGATTGAGCAAGTTGCGAAAGTTCTCAATGCTGAGGAAGTCGCCGCCTTGCTTGAATGCGCTCACTGCAAAGAGCAGTACAAACGCCACCAGCACTCCCCAGTGTTCAAGAAAGCGTTGCATGCGCACGGCCATTCCGGTGTGTGAGTTACTCATGAGTTTCCTGTCTTTCCGCGCGCAGCCCGGAAGCGATTCGAACGATGCGCTCCTCGCAGCCTGCCTCTGCTAGTTGCTCGCGCGTCACTTCACCACCCACACTTCCATTGCGCATCACTAGGACGCGATGCGCCAGTCCAATGAGTTCCGGTAGTTCGGAACTAATCACAATGCACGCCAATCCCTCGTGCGCGAGCGCGGCAATAATTCGATAGATCTCCGCTTTGGCGCCAACATCAACGCCGCGGGTTGGCTCATCAATGATCAGTACGTTGGGGCGAGTTTCCAACCAACGCGCCAGCGCAAATTTCTGTTGGTTTCCACCGGAAAGCGATGAGATCGGCAGACCCGGACGCGCGCAGCGGATAGCCAGTTCCTTGATCCACCGCGCTACCACGGAACGCTCCGCGACCGCGTCGATGCGCGCGCCGCCGAATTGTGAAAACGCATCCAGTGATGGAAGCGTCATATTGGCAATACTGGAAAGCGAAACATGCAGCCCACGACCCTTGCGGTCTTCGCTGACGTAGGTCACGCCGTGGCGCATGGCGGCACGTGGATCTTTAAATGTGCGCTCATCACCAGCCACGCGGATCTTTCCAACCGGACGGCGCAGGCCAACAATCGCTTCCGCAGTTTCGGTACGCCCGCTGCCAACCAGGCCAGCGATACCAACAATTTCCCCAGGAAACACAGTCACTGACACGTCGCGCGATCGATCTGCTGCACCAAACTGAATCAGTTCAATGGCTGCAGTTGCATCTGATTTCGCGCTTCCCTTGGGTGGATAGATAGACCCAAGCTCGCGGCCGACCATCGCCTGTGCCAGCGTGTCTTCGGTAGCCATCGTGCCATCCTCCGCTTGCAATACCCCCGCAGTATTGCGCTGGAATCGTGCCACCAGTCGACCATCGCGGAGAACGCTCACGCGATCCGCTACCTCCACCACTTCATCAAGGTGATGAGAGATGAAGAGCACCGCACGACCCTCGTCACGCAGGCGACGCAACAGTTCCAGAAGTTTGCTGGCCTCATGTTCACCAAGCACCGCGGTTGGCTCATCAAGAATCAACACTTGCGCTTCACTGGCGAGACACTTGGCAATTTCCACGTACTGGCAGTCAGCAATGGAGAGTTCACTCACTGCGCGGTCCAGGTCCATCTCTGCGCCGAGCATGGCCAGCAGTGCCCGGGCGCGCTCACGTTGTTGCGAGCGATCCACGGCAATTCCAGCGAGAAATGTCGGTTCGCGACCCAGCAACACATTCTCAGCAACACTGAGTGTGGCAACAAGATTGAGCTCTTGGTGCACCATGGAGATGCCCGCGCGAATCGCGGCGCGCGGACCACGCAGCGTGCTTGGCTCGCCGTTGCGGAGTAGTTCCCCTGCATTCGGAGTGAGCGCGCCGGAGAGCACTTTCATCAGCGTGCTCTTACCAGCGCCGTTTTCGCCAACAATGGCATGAATTTCGCCAGCCATGAAGTCCACGGTGACGTTGTCAAGGGCGCGTACGCCGGGATACTCCACGGTGACGCCGCGCACTCCCATGCGCGGCAGTGTGGCGTGTGCCGCCGCGCTGACCTGCTTGGCGCTCGGCAGCTCCATCACGCTTTCTTGAGGAAGCACGTCTTGAGAACAAAGGTGCCCTTGCCATCGCGCACTTCGACTTCTTCGGCGTTGGATGTCAGGCGAATGTTCTTGTAGGTAGCGCCGCGCTTGATTGTGGTGTTCGCACCCTTCACCTTCAAGTCCTTGATCAGCACAACCGCGTCGCCCTCGCTGAGGAGGGTTCCGTTGCTGTCTTTGACAATCACGGTCCATTCATCAGTTTCGTCGGTCATAGTGTTGGGGTTCTCGTTCGATGTACTACCGATTTTCTCCGTGCATAGAGAGATAAATCGATAGTTGTGGGAGATCAGCATGGCGCGCATCAAGAATACCCCAAGGCGTGCGCATCACTATGCGTTGGGCTCACTTCGCGCGACTTGCTCGACCCGTGTTGGTTGGCGCTCCGGATGGGCGTCCGTTGGCATCAGCTGGGGTGCCCGGCTTCCACGAG
>CALQCP020000308.1 GCA_943329105.2 Chitinophaga pinensis
ACGCTTCCGCCGCACGCAGTAAGCAGCTCCGAAGTCACACTCGCCCTCATTCAGCCCGAATTCACGCGTCGCACGGCGTAAGCCATTCGCCGCAATCCCAGGCGTAGTACAAAAACCGTCCACGGCATTTCGCCGCGACCGCGCAGTGCCTTCTGCCATGCATCCGGATCACAAGCAGCGCCGCGGGTACGCACAGTGACAATCCCGGCGCCTCGCTCAGCAAGCCACGCGGCAACGGTTTGTTCACGGGCGGGCAATTCTTCAATCACCTCAAACTGCTCGAACCACTCGGCGCAATCCGGTGCCAGTGGGGCGCACTCATCCCTGGTCAAGATTCCCAGTCCAGGTGCTGCATCCACGGCGTTCAACCGATCAGCAAAGAGTCCTAACAGTTTGGCCCGCTCCAGCGCCGGATCCGGAACGAACATCATCCGCAACATGCGCGACTCGCCCGTGGCGGCATCGCCAGGCATACCGCTCACTGATGTTCCGCTACATGCACGCGAAGCGGTCCGCTGACCGGGTGCCTGCACCAACGCTCCCGTCCACAGAACTTGCTGCAACAATCGACCAGATTCACTGATGAATTCCAGTTCATCGCCGGGCGCATGTTCGCTTGCTTCCAGATCCATGCCGGGCCCAAGTTTGATTGCATAGCCAGTGCGGCCACGCAACAATTCACGCACGGTTTCCAGCGCCGGCAGCAGATCCGCAGCGCGGAAGATGCGATTGCCTCCAAAGGAACGGCGCGCCGGATCCGCATGCGCAAACGGCGCAGTGCCGGGATCGGCAAGCACATCGGCAGTACGTACGGTAACGCCGGCATTGCACGCTGCCATCCATGCACGCAGTGGATCAAGGTCAACGCCAGTGGTCTCTGCCACGCGCGCCAGCTCCATGAGGTCACCGCCGATACCGGTGCATAGGTCGTCGATGCGGGTGGCTCCAGCGTGTTGGAATCGCGCCGCCTTCCAGCGCGCAGTCGCAGGCGAGCTGGACATTTCTACTCCGCTGCGATCGCACCATAGTGTCGCGGCGCGTTCCGCAAACTTCGGCCGAGCGCGTAGGCGAGCGATGGAAAGTTCCATGGCAGCGTTGACCGTTTCCGCTGGCCACGTTCTCCGTAAGCGTTCGATCACTGCAGCGGGAGGGGTTGAATCAATGCCGCGCAACGACTCAAGCAGAGGGACTGCATCCGGCAACGTGAGCGATTCCCAAGCGCTGAGAGCGCCGGTGACCGTCATTGCTTCACCGCTTCTCTATCTCCCGGGCACTGGCGGCATCGCCCAGAAGCACGGAGAGTGAGCGCAAATCATCGGTGGAGTCAAGCACAATCTTCACGATGATGGTGAGCGGAACCGCAAAGAACATTCCGGCGATTCCCAGTAGGTAACCCCACACCACCAACGAGAGCAGCACCATGAGTGGCGAAAGTCCCAGCCGCGAACCAAGCATCTTCGGCTGCAGGACGCTGCCGATGAGAACGCCGGAGAGGCCCTGCACCACCGCCATGGCAATCGCTACGCCCCAGCCGTGTGTCACCAGTGCAATGACAACGACCAACAGGCTGGCAACAATGGCGCCGATGGTGGGGATGTAATTCAAGAAGAACACCAAGAATGACAGTAGGAACGCAAAGGGAATACCAAGGGAGATGCAGGCAATCCAGTTGATGATTGCCAGCACCACATTCAATTGGGTGATGACCACCAGGAACGATCGAATCTTGTCTGCAACATTGCCAAGTCCACTGCTCTGCATCGCGTGCGGAAACGCCACGCGCATCTTTGTTGGAAAGCTTGATGCTTCAGCAATGATGAAGGCGCTGACCAACAGTACGAACAGGAAATTTTGCAGCACCTTCGCCATGGAAATCAAGATCACATCAGCAAAGTCAGTAATTTTCCATGCGTGCGCCTCGCGCAGCAGGCGTTCTGGATCAATGTCAACGCCACGTTGCTGCAGCGATTCCAAGCCAGTAAGCAGCAATTCATCAATGCGGCGTTCATACTCTGGAAGCAATGGCTTGATGGATGCCGCTGACTGACTGAGGTAGTAGCCAAGACCAAGCGCGCCGCCCATGGTGAGTAGCAGCACAATGAGTAGTGCCAACCAACGCGGCATTCCTAACTTTCCTTGCAGCAGCGTCAGGGGCAGGATGGCGATCATGGAGATGAACGCCGCTGCCAAAATCGGCGTGATGATTCCCGCAGCTTCGCGCACGCCGGCGGCGATGACAACAATGGCTGCAAGCGTTAAAAGAATGGAACGCCCGCTGCCAGTGGCAGCCGCGGTGGGTGCGGGAATTGGTTCCTGGAATGGCATGGAGTTCTTGGAGTTCAGGATGGTTTGTTGGGGGTCGCTGGTGGTACTGGGCTCACCGGCTTCATCGGTGTCTTGGGTGTCATCGGTGTCATCGGTGTCATCGGCAATGCAGGCGTAACTGGTGCAGCAGGCGCCACCGGGGCCGCCGGCGCGGATACCGGTGGCAGTGTTCGAATTCGAATATTTCGGTACTGCACATAGTCGCCGTGCCCCAGGAAGCCAATCTTTCCAGTGCTGCGGTGCGCTCCTGGGTGCTCCTTGCCGCTGAGCGTTCCGTCCTTCATTGCGGCATCAAGGTCAATGTCAAGAATCACCGTGTTGTTGAGGGTGACCTTGGCGTGCCGGCCATCAAGAACAATTTCTTCATCGTTCCACTCGCCCACAGGGCGCATGGCTGCGGCCGCATTCTTCGATGGCGCAATGCCGTACACGCTGCCGTGGTGCTGCCAATCCTTCAGCCAGCCCTTGTACTTGTCGTTGGCATCGTCAAGAACTTGAAACTCCATCGCTTCATACGCCGCATCACCTGTACCGGGAGCGCGTACACCAATGCCGTTATTTGCCCCAGCCGAAAGTTTGAATTGCAGGCGCAATACAAAGTTTGCATAGTCGCCGGCGGTGAAGAGGTCAGTCCCCTTTGGACCGCAGGTGATCGCGGCAGATTCCACGGAATAACCAGTGGTGTCGCCAACCCATCCGTGCAGGTCGGTTCCATTGAAGAGCGAAACAAAGTCCGCTTCCATGGTGGGCGGTGCAACGGTGGCGGTGGCCAGGAGTGCAGCAAGGAGCGACG
>CALQCP020000309.1 GCA_943329105.2 Chitinophaga pinensis
CGAAGCGCCGCCGGCATTCTGGGCTTTGTGCAAGATGCATACGGAACAGCAGTCATTACCGGCGACCGCATCGGTGGCAAAGGTCCACTGCTTGCCTATCAGTTGGGCGAACTTCCTCCGGGGACCATTGCGTGGGAACCGTGGACATGCCAAGAACTCACCGCACCGATCGATGAGCATCTGGGCAACAACTCACCGGTGATGCTGGTTCAGCCCTGCCGACAAATTCGGATCGCCGTTGAAACCGATGCCGAACTGTTCCAGCGCTTTGCTGGAAGCCCTCAACCGATTGCAACATCAAGCGCATACATCGCAACCGTGTTTGCTGGCATTCAACAGATCTATCAACGCGACCTGCAGATTCTTCCGGCAGTCAACTTCTTGCGCCTCTGGCCAACGGCCGCTGATCCGTGGACGCAAGACTCTGCAGGAAACCAACTCAACGAGTTCCGTACCTGGTGGCAAACCAACATGACGGCACAGCCGCGCGAGCTTGCAACCATGCTGTCGACGCGAGGCCTTGGTGGCGGCGTTGCATGGCTCAGTGTTGCCTGCAACCAGGACTGGGGTTACTCCGTTTCCGGCAACCTTGCAGGAGCATTCCCCTACCCGCTCATCAACAACCATCCACAAAACTGGGACATCATGGTCACCAGCCATGAACTCGGCCACAACATTGGCTCAGTCCATACTCACAATTTCTGCCCAGAACCAGCTGATAGTTGTGCCCCGGTCGGATACTTTGGATCGTGCCAGACTGCACAAGCATGCATTGCTACCGGCACCATCATGAGCTATTGCCATACGTGCGCTGGTGGCATGACCAATGTGCTTCTTGACTTCCATCCACTCTGCATTGATGCAATTGGTAGCTACATGTCCAACTCATGTAACACCAGTGCAGGCAGCACAGCTCCAGTAACGGTCGATGATTGGTGTGAGTTGTTTATGGACAGCGGCTCTATAGATGTTGATGTGCTCGCCAATGATGTGCTTGCCAACTGCGAAGCCATCGTCATCGATTCATTCGAGCCGATCACTCCCGGAGGCGGAGTGGTCATGCGATTGACTGGAGCCGGTCCGGGCGGACGTGATGTTCTGCGCTACACGCCAGCGTTCGGATTTGTTGGAACGGATCGCATCGCTTACCAAGTGCGCGAAGAGTCCGGGCAAGTATCACCGCTGGGGCATGTCAACGCCGTGGTGATCGCGCTGCGAACACCTGACTATCCATTGGGCGACACACCTGGCCTGACCACCAACTATTACGCACTCACCGCGCCTCAGGTGCTTCCTGATTTCGCCACACTCAGCCCGTACCTGACCACCACTTCAGCCAACGTGGATTACAGTTCAACGAACGGTGTGTTCGCCAACAGCAACCGCAGTGACGATGTTGGAGCTGTGTGGACCGGTTGGTTGAAGGTGGATCAACCCGGCAACTATCAATTCTCACTCACAAGCGATGATGGATCACGGCTCCGTATCGGCGGCGCATCCATCGTTGACAACAACGGTCTGCATGGAATGCAGGAGGCCACCGGAACCATCGCCCTTGCTGCCGGAAAGCATCGAATCTCGATCGAGTTCTTTGAGGCCGGTGGCGGCGCTGGATGCATTGCGCAACTTCAGGGCCCAGGCATGACCAAGGCACCGATTCCGGCCAGCAGGTTCACCAAGGGTGGAACCCAGTTCCGCTTTGACTTGTCTGGTGACGGACGAGTCAACGGGGTGGACTTGGGGATATTCCTCGGTCTGTGGGGCTCCGCCGGGGGTCCAGCTGACTTCAACTTTGATGGGATTGTGGATGGAGCCGACCTGGCGCCACTCCTCGGCGCGTGGAGCGTCTGATAACCACGAAGGAAGTCGAGCCACCGCCCTCGCCACGCAGGCGACACGAAGGCAATGCACTTGCATTCACAAGGGATATCGCTATCATCCCTCCCTTCACCCCGCACCGCTTGAACGACTGATCCGTGCCAGAACTCCACCTGTCAATGTGGGAACACTGGCTTCGCCCGAAGTAGGGTCGGCTCGGTCGGAGGTAGGAACCATGGCCAAGAAGGTCACGAAGCAATTTAAGTTGATGGCACCAGGCGGCAAGGCCACTCCGGCCCCACCGCTCGGTCCTGTCCTCGGCGCCAACGGCGTTAACCCCGGTCAGTTCATCACGAAGTTCAACGACTTGACCAAGGCCCTCAACGGCCGCGTGGTCGGTTGCATTGTCACGGTTTACGCCGACAAGAGCTTCGACATTGAAATCAAGACCTCCCCGGTCTCCGCGCTCATTAAGGACGCGATCAAGATCGACAAGGGCTCGCCAGTCCCCCACACGCAGAAGGTCGGCAAGATCACCAAGGATCAGATCCGCAAGATCGCCGAAGAAAAAATCAAGGACCTCAACACCACCAGCCTTGACGCTGCAATGCGCATCGTCATGGGAAGCGCACGCTCGATGGGCGTGACAGTGGAGGGGATGTAAAGCCATGGCTATCGCCAACAAAGATGTGAAGAAGATCGTCGGCAACTCCAAGCGCATGCGCGCTGCGCAGAGCCATGTAGTTGTCAATCCCGTCACCGCTGCCGAAGCAATCGCAGCGCTCCGCAAGTTCAAGGCCACCAAGTTTGACCAAACGGTCAACGTGGTGTTCCACCTTGGAATCGACCCGAAGGCAGCCGATCAGGCGCTTCGTGGTTCGATCGCCCTGCCCCACGGCATTGGTAAGACCGCACGCGTCATCGCGTTCTGCGGCTCTGACAAAGTCGCGGCTGCAAAGGCCGCCGGCGCTATCGACGCTGGGTCTGATGACCTGGTTGCGAAGGTCGAAGGCGGATGGATGGAATTCGATGTCGCCATCGCAAGTCCAGACATGATGCGCGTCGTCAGCAAGCTCGGAAAGGTGCTTGGACCGAAGGGTCTCATGCCCTCCCCGAAGGCTGGCACCGTGACTCCAAATGTTGCGGAAGCCGTCAAGGAATACGCAGCAGGTAAGCAGGAGTACCGCAACGACGATGGTGGCAACATCCACGGCGTCATCGGCAAGTTGTCGTTCAAGGACGACCAACTTCTCGACAACCTGAACGCGTTCGTCCAGACGATCCTCAAGGCCAAGCC
>CALQCP020000310.1 GCA_943329105.2 Chitinophaga pinensis
GTCCGCGTAGCAATAGTGGTCTTGGCGGCCGATGTTGACGCACGGGGCGTCAATACGCCGCGCTTCTTTGTAGTGGCGGTGGCCACTGCTGTTGCTGCTGGAGCTGCCTTGACGGCAGTACCACCAGTTGCGGGACCGGACTTGCGCGGTGTCGAGGTTGCTGCGCTGCGCGCAGGCGACTTCGCCACTGCGGTAGCCGAAGCCCCGCGTAAGGGTGCTTTGGGGGACGAACGCTTGCTCGTTGCGGACTGCGTCGTAATTGACGACGTCCGCGCGTGGCTCTTCGACATCGGTCGCTCCTTGACCTTCGAGAAGAGAGTGCAGGGGAATGCACACTGCCTGATTCACGGCGGATCCCCGCCATGAGCCAGCGATGAAGGAGAGACGCCCACCAATAAAGGTGAACCTCCCTCCGTTGGGCCCCGCAACATCCATGTCGCGGGGTGCTGGAGCGTCATCGATCCTTGACGATCGTTCCAGCGCGTCCAATATAACAAGCAGCAGGGAGTCTCTGCAAGCCATTTTGTCGCGATATTGCAAATTTTTTATCGCACACTGACGCCGCCGATTCCGGCCACCCCGGCCGCAATCATGGCGGCGGTATTGCCCCATCGGACACCCATCCGGGCGGCAAAGTTGGCGAAGAAGCGTCCAGATTCCTCGCCGTTCTGAACTCCGTCGTCAAGACCAGCGAGGCGCGATTCGATGCCGCGCATGGCGCGTGCCGCTGATGATTCCGGAGCTGCGGTCAAGAGTGGCGTTCGCGATCGGACCGCTAGTGGAACGGCGCGGTCTACGGGCACACAGCCCATGTCCATGAACGTGATGCCCAAGTGTGCTTGCGCAGTGCGCGTCAATCGCCCCGCTGCTGCACTGCCATCCGCAGCGTCGATCGCCATGGTGGTTGCACAACACCAACCGTCACGCCGGCCGTGACGAACACATGCCTTTGCAAAGCCATACGCGTCAGCAAGTGATGTTGGTTCGGGCGTTGTCACAATGAGCAATCGATCTGCTGCAGCAGCAATGTCAAGCGTGCCTGCGCCGATACCTGCTCCAAGATCAACCACCATGAGTTCAACATGCGCAGCGACGCGCGCGAGTCCTTCAATGAGGCGCGCGCGTTGCGGTCGTTCAAGATCTGCCATACGCGCAACACCGGATGCGCCAGCAAGCAACCATAAGCGCGGCGCAATGGTGGTGAAGCACTCTGATAATTGAGCGCGCCCACTGAGCCAGTCAGCAGCAGTGCGCGCGGGACGAACGCCGCATAAGACGTCCAGATTTGCAAGACCAAGATCAGCGTCAACCAATGCCGTCTTCACGCCCCGCTCTGCCGCTGCCATGGCAATTCCAAGCGCCAGCGTGCTCTTGCCAACTCCGCCCTTTCCGCTTGCAACTGCAATGGTTCGTGCCAAACGCACCGGTGTTTGCACCGAAGCACCTTTCACCGCCGGCTGCTGTTGCGCTGCCGGTGCAACGCTCGCTGCCGCGGCTGCCACACGCGCGCGAAGATTCGCGGCCTGCGTGTCCATCAGATGGCTGCCTCCGCCACGATTGATTCCCCTAAGAGCCGCCGAGCAAATGCGTGCGCGTCGGCATGCTCAATGTCATCCGGAACTTCCTGCCCCGTGGTGAACCAACTTGTTGGCGTCCCACCGCGACGGACCGCACCGATGAGCGCGCCGAGGCCTTCACTCTCATCCAACTTGGACAGCACCACGTGGGTGGCGCCGATCGGCGCAAACGCATCGGACGATTCCTCAAGGGTGCGTGCGGACGCAGAGCCCGGCAACACGAGATAGGTTTCGTCTGGTCGCACCGCGGTGAGTAGGTGTGCAATCTCACCGATACGCCCAACATCGCGATGCCCGCGCCCTGGAGTGTCGACCAGCACCACATCACACCCAGCAAGTGCGGCGAGCGCTTCGCGTGCTGATGACGATCCGTTGGCCGCACGTACTTCCGCACCGATGATTGATCCGTAGGTACGCAGTTGTTCAACAGCACCTACTCGGAACGAATCGGCTGCAAGCAATCCAACCCGTAGTCCGCGCGTCACACGACATTCAGCCGCAAGTTTGGCAAGCGTGGTGGTCTTGCCGACGCCGGTTGGACCAGCGATCGCAATGATCCGCGGACGCCCGGTAACATCCGCACGGCGTGGCGCATGCGTGACGGCTACCGGCAGCAGTCCGGCGACCGCATTGACTGCTGCCGCTTGAGCCATCAATTCGATTTCATCCGCGGCTGCTGACTGCAGTTCCGCGCCCACTTGTCCAAGGACGTGATCTACCAAATCGCCCGGCAGCGCTTGCGCGCGCAGGCGTGCACCAAGACGCGCCATCACCGCGGCACAGGCTGGTCCGGTGGTCATGGCGGCGATCGATGCATTGGCCTCATCAGCAGCCATGCGCCCCACCATCACTGCGCGCGCTAAGGCCTCACGCGCCGCTCGACGCGCCTGCGCAGTCCGCGATGCTGCTTCGATGATCACTTCAAATGAAAGCGTGCGGCTGAATGCGCCGGTACGTCGTGCGCCCGCGTGCACGATCCGCACGCCCATGCCGTGCTGGCGGCGCGCCGCGGTGATTGCTTCCGTCATGCTGTCAGCGATGTATCGAACGCGCGTCATGCTGCCACCTCCGTGCCTTCTTCTGTGAGCACTGCTTCGCCGATCCGATCAACCTCAATGCCTCGCACCAATTCGTCGTAGGCCAGGACCGCACACCCGGGAATATGCGGCGTGAGCAATCGCGCCAGCCCCGCGCGTGAAGTGCGCGTAGAAATCACCACCACCGGAAGCGCCGATTCTGCCAACGGCCGAGCCGCGGCCGCTACGGCTCGAACGACCGCCGCCGCGTCTGCAGGCGTGAGTAGCGTTGCGGGCTCGCCATCAATCAGCGTGACTGCGGATGCAACCAGCGCGTCAAGCGACTGCGAAGCCACCACAACGGTGAGTACCGGGCGCCCTTCATCATCGGGACGCGCGTACTGCTGACACATGGTTCGGCGCAGTGCCAATCGCGCTGCTTCCGCAAGCGAGTGCGGTTCACGCGATCGTTGTGCCGCGTCGGCGATGGATTCAAGGAC
>CALQCP020000311.1 GCA_943329105.2 Chitinophaga pinensis
AAGATCATCGGGCGCCGGCCACCCTTGTCGTCGTAGTTCCATCCGGCGTGCACACCGGTGACTTCATCGCCACCAGTGGCATACTGCCCACCCTTGCACGTGTATGTACGTGCCTTTGCATCAAAGTCCATCTGCACCATCGCGCAGTGACCGGGCTGCCCCGCGGTAGACGCGGGCACGCCGCAAATGCGCTCGGTGCGCGCGCCGATGTTTCCCATGGTGCCGCACACGCCGCCATCTTTCCACATCATTTGAATGCTGCCGTAGCTGTA
This sequence comes from Chitinophaga pinensis, assembly GCA_943329105.2. GTDB lineage: Bacteria > Planctomycetota > Phycisphaerae > Phycisphaerales > SM1A02 > UBA966. The sequence goes on from CALQCP020000311.1 coordinate 273, forward strand.
CGGAAACGGACTCAACCGCCGCGCGCTCTGCATATCAAACTGTTGCGCGATGTCGCCGATGTATTCGCCGTAGGTGCGCATCTCGCCAGTGTCACGAAACTTCGCCCAGATTTCTTCGCGCTCACGGAGCGGCTGATCATCAGCAGCCAGCATCAACAACACCGGCCACGGCGCATTGAGCGGAAAGCGCGGCCATGCACGCGCCGCGCGCACATCGTCGGGGAATTTCCACCGGTCATTACGGATGAACCACGCCATCGATTCCGAAGGCGTCGGCGCTGCATCGCGCTCAGCCGGCATGCGTCCCTTCGCCCGGTACGCCGCCTGGAACATCTCATGCGCCGCCGCAATTCGCTTGCGAAGTTCAGCGTCATCCACGGCGTTCGTTGAATTCCAACCCACCGCGCCGTCGCCGCATTCGAGCCGAACGCTCTGCCCGTGAGCCTCCATGTACGCATTGAATTCGCGCTGCATTCCACCGGATGCAATCACATCCGCAGCAACCAGTGGACGTGCCATCTTCCGAGTGACCTCGACCGCCTGCCCACGCGGCTTCGCAATGCCCTTGCTGTCATACTCAAGCGGCGGAAGTTCCTGCGCCTTCACATCCACTTCAATCGGTGCGTGGTCTTCCAAGAAATTCACTATGGAGTCATCGCGATCGAGCGTGCGCTTTGAGTCCTTGGTGTCCACCGGCACGCGCGGATCGCCAGGAATATTCAGGACAAGCGGCGCACGCGGCGAAACGTCAGGTAAAGAATCAGGAGCGACCGCACCGTCGGCATCGTTCCACCCACCAGCTTTCGGCGTGCGCTTCGCATACGAGTCTTGAATTGCAAATGCCAACGCTAACTGTGGGTAATCGGTGCGTACCGTCTTCTCACCAAGATCAATCTCCAACGACCGCAGCGCCAGCAGCACGGGCAGCGGGTTGTTGCGGCAACCGTAGACCGAAGCGCGCAACACTGGGTCGCGATCAATCCACGCCAGAAAGTCTTTCGGCAGCGCAATGCCCTTCGCCTTGCACTCATCAAGTGTTCGCGTGCGTGCAGCAGCAACGTATTGATCCGCGCGGGAGTTCCATGAAACTCCCAGGGGTGTAGCCGCGAGGCATCCAGCGAACAAAGCGAGCATGACGGTACGAACAGTGTTTAAGCGACCCATTGCTTCGGATCCTACGACTGCCTGCCGCTGGTCAAAGCGTGGTCCAACGCGTCACCAACAGCATGAGCAGAGACGCCCGGTCGCCCGGTCGCCCGGTCGCGTGGCGTACTTCCGCGAGCTCCGGCAATTCTGACCATTGATCTCTCACCTTGCGCGCCGCAGATGGCCGATGACATGCTCCGTGCCGCGCAGGATGCGCAGCCGTAAGAATGTCAGGAGGGACAACCATGGAACAGCAACAGGGCGGGGGATTTCACATCTTTGGGTGGGTTTCTTGGGGGCGGACGGCGGTGGTCATGGCCCTGCTGGGGGTCGTGTGTGTCGCTATCGGGTTGGCATCGTCCCGGCGGCTCTTGCGCGCGCTGTGGGGGAGCCCATCGTCAACGGTGAGTAACACCGTGCAGGAGTCGCAAGACGACGATTCACTATCACTTTACTACGGCACCGAGCGTCTCCTCATGGACGATTATCGGCTCAGCGAGCTTCCGTCGCCTTCGCTCCGCACGCTGTTCGATCGGATCAAGCCCGCGCACGTTGGAACGTTGGTGGAACTGGCCCCCGCGGACTACCGCTACCAGGCGGTGCAGCGCGATGATGTCTCGGATGTGCGTGCGGCACATGCGCTCACCGGTGCGGGGACGTCACTGCTGCCGAGCGACCCCCGAACTGGGCAGTTCGAGGAATTCGGTCTGTATCTCGACGGTCGCACGGCCTTGGAGGCCGGCGATGCGGCGCGCGCACGCGAACTGTGGGAACAGCTACTTGCGCTGCCGCCGGAATCGCGCCCATGGCGAACCGTGTGGGCGGCGTTCATGATCGGTCGTTCCTACCAGCGTACGGATCCGGCAGAGGCGAAGCTTTGGTATCGCTACACCCGTGATCTTGCGGCCGAGGGCTTTTCGGATGGTATTGGCCTCGCGAACGCAAGTCTCGGATGGGAGGCGCGCGCCGAACTTGATACTGGCGACATGGTGCGGGCCGTTGCGCTCTATATGGAGCAGTACGTGGCGGGCGATCCAACCGCCTACGCATCACTGAACGTTGCCGCATGGAAGGCCGCGTCGGGTTCTCCCCGCGCGTTCAACGGATACGCACGCGACCCGCTCATGCGGCGCGTTCTCACCGCATGGGCGCTTGCTGGCGGGGACCCATCTGCGCGACCTGACCAGTGCCCAACAAGTGAATTCCGCTTTGCGTGGTGCAATGCGTTGGCGGAGGTTTCCTCGGTCGATCCATCGGAGGCAGCGATGTTGGCTTGGTTCGCTACGGAATATGGGTCCGACGAGCTTGCCGCGCGGTGGGTGGCCATGGCTGCACCGGACTCGGACCTGCTCCCGTGGCTTCGCGTGCGGGCTGCGGTGCGCACGGGCGACCACGGCACAGCCACGCTTGCAATGCGTGACTTGGTGGCGGCAATGCCGACCGATGATGGGAAGGAGCACTGGCGGGAATCGCGGTACTCGCCGCCCTCAAGGCGCGCATGCGCGCGCGGCCGCCTCGGCGCACTGCTCATGAGCGCCGGACGCTTTGCGGACGCGTTGGAAGAGTTCATCGCCGCGCACGAGTGGGAGGATGCCGCTTACCTAGCCGAGCGAGTGCTGGACGAGGATGAGCTGCGCTGCTTTGTCGATTCGCTGGCCGATGGACA
>CALQCP020000312.1 GCA_943329105.2 Chitinophaga pinensis
AACGCCGCCGCGCCATGCCACGACGCTGCCAGGAGCGGCATGGATGCCAGTTCATGCGCGGACATCCCAACGGCGTCACACAGATCACGACACGCCGCGAGCATCAGTCGAGGCAGCAACGCAAATCGGCGCGTTCGCGCACGATCAAGGAGCGGCGCAAGCGTATCTTCCGAAACATCGCGTGCGCCGCAGGCAGCAAGCCGCTGCAGCCCAGCCAATCCACGGCCGCCAGCAGAGACGCACCCGATGCCTCGGATCACCACGCGCGGAAAGGACACCATGCCCTCGGCGGCCGCTGAACGTATCGGTTGGTCGCCGCGAATCACTGACATGGCAACGTTGGCACCTCCAAATCCGGCGGCCAGTACGGTCACGCGTCGTGGCGCGCCGCTGCGTGGGTTCTCCTGCAAGAGGTCAATGTCAGGAAATGCGTTTCGATCGACCGGACGGCCCATTCCTGCGGGGACAAATCCAGCATCCGCGCATGCCAGAACCGCCAGCAATTCCAACGCGCCCGCCGCACCGAGCGGATGACCGAAACGGCTCTTCAATGCGGTCACCGCCACACGCGGGAGGTCCGCACCAAACGCTGAGCGGTAGGCCTGATACTCCGCTGCGTCATTTCCGGGAGTGCCGGTGGCGTGAGCAATCAATAGGTCGGGGAGTCCCTGCTGCACCGCTGCTGCGAGCGCGGTAGCAGCGCCCCGCCCCTCCGGGTGCGGTTGCGTCAGGTGGTGTGCATCACTCGATTCACCGATCGCTTCAATGATTGCAATTGGCACTTCGCCGCGCGCTTGCGCGTCGGGAAGCAAACGAAGTACGACCAACGCACACCCTTCGCCAAGCTTCATTCCCTCACGATCCTCAGCGAACGGACTCAGCGGTCCGGCCGCCACCAACTGCAATGCAGAGAAACCACCGTATGCAAACTCCGAAATTGGGTCGTATCCACCGGCAATAACGCAGGACGCTTCTCCGGAGCGAAGCAACGCGCAGCCGTGGGCAATGGCACTCAGCGCAGACGCACATGCGCAGGACACAGTGATGGCCCCACCAGCAATCGGCAGACCCTCGATAGCTTGGCGCAGCACGGATCCAGCAGGAATTCCCGCGTACGAATGCAACGCTTCTGCTGGGCGACCGGCACCCTCCAGTCGCATGGCAGCGCCACAGTGACGCACACCGGCAAGCGTTGTGCCGACCACCACCATGGTCCGCTTCGGATCAACCCCAATGGTTGCCGCTGGATCAGCACCCAGTAACTGCGCAAGCGTGCGCCGCAGCAACTGTTCGGCGCGGTCATTGTGATGGATGGCCGCAGCCGCGATGACATCCGCGCGCGCCGTATCGGCGCTCGCGCCGAGCTGATTTCCAGGGGGAACCTGCCCGACGCCCGCCGCTACCGCGGGCACCTGCTCCAACACATCCGATGGACCAACACCGCAGCGATCCGTGCGCAATGATTCCACCATCGCTGCAATATCAGCGCCCATGGCACCGCACGCTGCCGCGCGGACAATGGCGATCGGGGAGCTCATCCGCGCACACTCCTGCGCGCGACGAACAACGCCACCAACGTTGAAACGACCGACATCGCCGTCAACAAGCCAATGGACCGACCATCAAATCGCCCGTCAATGGCTGCGCTGCAAGCGTCGATCGCCCATGCTGGGAATAGCCAACCGCCGACAGAGGCGATCGATGTCGGAAGCAGTATGCGCGGAATCATGCTGCCTGACAGCGCGCTCAATACCAAGGTAATCACTGGCGCAATAGCAACAAATCGAGCCCGAGACCCGCACAGTGCGGCAAGAGCGACAAAGAATGCCGCACTGGTGACCGCAGCAATAAAGCTCGCGCATGTCAAGGCCATGACGGAGCCAGGAACCAATTGGAATGCCAGCGCTGCCCAGGCAAGTGTCAATACCAACTGGCACCACGCGATGATGGAAATCGCAACAATGCGCGCCGCCGTGGAAGCGGCAGCACTGATGCCAAGCGACCGCAATCGATCCTGCAAACCCGATGCATCGTCGCCGAGGCTGCGCGATGCAATGGACGCGGATGAGAACATGATGAAGATCAGTGCAATGCCTGCCGCGCTGCCGCGAACCAACATGCCGTTCAGCGATATAACTTGCACAGTGACCGCGGGAAGGTCAACTGCAAAGGCGCGTGCGTTGGCCGCATTCACCAGTTGCAACGCAGCATCAGAAGCACCTGGAAGCGGCGAAGCGGCCTCCACGCGCACGCGTGGATCAGAACGACTGAATCCATTGGGAATGTGCACCGTTGCGAGTACTCCATGGATACCTGGTTCCGACTCACGAACTTCAGAAACATGCACGCGTTGCATAGCGCATGACTGCATCGCTTCCGCAAAGAGCCGCGCGTCAGCGGAACCAGACTCATCAACTACGGCTATCTCAAATCGAAATCCATCGGTTGCCTCTAAGTGCCGGTAGAACAGTGCGATCAGCGAAAAGAACGCCAACGGAGCCACCAATGTCAAGATCGCCGCGACGCGGTCGGCCACAAATGAGCGCAACATGGCCAAAGTCAAGGTAATCACTTCCGCGCCTCCCGTACTTGCATGAATGCCATCCACTGCGATGGATGCTTGCGAATGGCAATCTCCAGCGCAGCCACTAATGCCAACTGCGCCGGGTGCGATGCAACCTCCGATGATCGGAGCGACTCAACTTCGCAATAGATGGGCGCCATCATTTCAACTTCCAAATCGTGCCCATGTCGATAGCAGAAGGTCGGAACAATCGGCGCACCACACGTCAGCGCTAATCGCGCCGCACCCGTGGGGAGCACGGTGTCGTTGGCCCCTAAGAACGGAATTCGCGATCCCTGCTGCATGGGCATCACGCGGTCGGCATGCAATACCACCACCTCATTGGCGCGCAATGCGTCTTGCAGTGCCGCCCATGCAGAAACTCCATCACTCACTGCATGTTCAATGATGCCAAGCGACTGTCGCAACGCACTGCGCGCCCGCTCAAAGCGCGGCAGCGGATCCGGATGGAACAGCACATGAATGCGTGACTCAAACTTTCGTAGCAGCGCAATGGATG
>CALQCP020000313.1 GCA_943329105.2 Chitinophaga pinensis
ATCGCTGTTCGCCACATCGCGGTGGCTCGTATCCGAGCCCGTCTGGCTCACTTCGGTGCGCTCGCCGCGGGAAGGGTTGACTCTCCCAGTTTCAGGGTGCTTTCAATGCGCTTTGCCTTTTCGGCATTCCAAGCAAGCGTGATGGCGGTTCCGGCGCTTCCCTTCACAAGGAATCGTGCTGCAACGCTTGACTGCCCGGGAACGCCTCGTTCAAATCGGAGCGTGGCTGGCTGAAATCCTTGCGGATCAAGGGTTCGGTCCGTGCGACGATCGAGTGTTCCTGCTGCAACCACTTCAGCGCCAGTAAGGGTCAGCGTGTCGGCGAGGCCGATGCCCTTGTCAGCCGCTCGCGCGGTACGACTTGGGATCAGGCGATCGTTAGCGACCGTGACGGTGACTTGCCAAAGTTGTGGTGCAATTTCCTTGGTCTCCACGCTTTCAAAGCGAAGCAGTGGCATCTGATCCGCGTGGAACATGGTGAATGCAAAGTTGCGGTGCAATTCTTCTTCCATCATGAACGGCGGTGGGATGCGCGAGGAGAACTTGGTTCCGCCGCCAACCAGCACGGTGCCGAACTCCGGATGTTTCACTTCGTGCAGTGGAACAGTGGTTTGGCTAAACAGCATGCGCTCGTTCCACTTGCGGTCCTGATCGTCGGTGGGATCTTGACCGGTCTGCATGATGCGCTTCTCGGTCCAAAGCTCATTGGTCAGCGAGATAACTCCGAGCCCCTCTGCGAACCAATTCACCACGCCGCCGTGCACCGTGTACAGATCCTTGTGGATCACCATTGAGCGGTAGAACGGCAGCATTTCTGCGCCGACAGACTGAATTCGTGAGTAAACGCCCACGTCTGCGGCGGGGTAATCGTCTTCGCGCGTGTCCGAACCGGGTCCGCGAAGGATCATTCCACCGGCGTTGTGATACGCCTGCGCCGCCGCGATCTGTGGCTTGGAAAGCACCCAATCCGCAAGCGCCTTGGTCTCTGGCCAGCACAGCGGATACGCACCCGCACCGTTCTGAATGTTCTCTGGTTCCCATCCGGAAGGGAAGTTCCGATTCATGTCATAGCCACCCGGGCCATCCTCGTTGACGCGACCGTCGCCATCGTTGTCGATACCTTCCTGACCAGCCATGACCCAGTCGCCGTACTCGCGCGTTCCATCCGCCTTCGGTTCGCGGGGTACGGGAATCATTCGATTGGCATCGCGTGGATCGCGGCGGTGTGTCCCAAACGGATCGGGCCTCCACATCTGGGTGATGTGACCGTCGCCATCCATGTCGTCCGGACCATCTTCATCAGCAACACCATCGCCGTCATTGTCGACGGGCTTCTGTCCAGTGCGCGCGGAATTCGGCGTGTTTGCATTGGCAAACCACTCAGCGCGTCCGTCCGGATTCACCAGTGGGATGAGGTAGAAAGTGCTGCGATCCACCAATTCGGTGATCTTTGGAATGGTGCCATAGCCAGAGAGCAAGTACCACGCCGTGTACAGCACGGTCTCGCCAGCTTGGATCTCGTTGGCATGAATAGCGCCATCGATATACATGGCGGGCTTGGTGCCTTCGTCGCCTGTCTGGCGATTGTTGATGACCATCGCCAAGAACGGTCGTCCCAGGGCAGTGGTGCCAATGCGCTCCACGCGGCACAGCGATGGATACGACTCCGCCAACTTAAACATGTAAGACTGCAACGTCTCCACATCACTAAAGCGGTTGAATGGAATTTCTACTTTGGAAGCGATCTGCTGCTGTGCATGCGTAGCACAGCACAGACCACATGCCAACACTGATGCAAGAAGGCGAATATTCACTTGCTGCCCTCCGCTTCGATTTTCTCTCCGTCACGAAACGCCCAACGCTGTGCTGACTTGCCGTTGTAGAGCAGTTCCACCGCTACCTCTTCACCAGGCGGGACGTTGACCAGCCATGAATACACGCGAGCGCTGCCAGCATCAATTCCGCGAATGACGTCGTTGCGGTTACCCGCCTGAATCCGATCCATTGGCGCTGAAAGACGAATGACATGTGCCGGTGTGACCAGATCGGCGCGACCTCCGCGCATGACCGATGGCAAGCGACCAGTGTTGGTGAGGCGCGTTTCAATCCGCCACAGCGAAGGTCCCACTGCCAGCACGGTTGGCTCGGCAATGGTGATCTTCGGACGAGCGTCCGCAATGGCTGCGATGAACTTTGCACACGCGTCGCCAAGAGCGGGCACTTGAGCAATCGGCGGGTTCTCACGGAAACCAGGCACCCATCCGCCCACCTCAACGTTGCGCAATTGCGGGTGATCAATGCGAGTCCACGGGACGAACCCTGCGCCGTTGCACACGCGGTCACTGTATTCAAGCCAGGCTGCTGCTTCCGCGTCGGCTGGCTTGGGGGCGTCTTTCTTGTCCGCCTTCTTGTCTGCCGCTTTGTCTGCCACTTTGTCTACATTCGGGGCGTCTGCGGGCTTGGGCGCTTCCGGCGCCGGAGCATCCGGACGGCCCCACAACGTTGAAGCAAATGTTGGCACGCCACGTTGCGCGTTCATCCACGCAACAAAGCTTCCGCCGCTATCACGCGCATCAGCTCGCTTCTGGCCGCTCAGTTCGCGCCATGACTTTGCAAGTTCTGCAAATGTTGCAACATCGGCTTCGTCAAGCATCACCGGCACTCCGCCCGCCGTGCGTGCCTTGCCGTCTGGGACATTGATCACCGTGTCATGGCGACCCAGTACAAACGCAGCAAAGAGCGTTGGGTGCGACATCACAAAGTCAGCAATCGCCTTACTTTCCGGTGCAATCAACGGGTACGAGCCCGCTTCGTCTTCAAACTCCGGCCACCGATGCGGAAAGTTCCGCTCGGGATCAATGCCGCCCAGCCAGTCCTCAGCAATGCGGCCGTCTCCGTCCGTGTCGATGCCTTCGGTCCAAACGGCGTACACCGGAACTTCGCCCAACTTGGCGTCCGGGGCACGCAGTAGCCGCAGTTCTGCTGCGTCGGCGATCAGTGTCGGCGCTGTCCATGGTGTGGAATTTGCGGATGCGCGGATCTGCGTGATCAATCCGTCGCCGTTCAGATCACGTGGGCG
>CALQCP020000314.1 GCA_943329105.2 Chitinophaga pinensis
AGGTCCACCTGTTCGAGCGCGCCGCGAAGAATGCGCAGGCCGCTCCCGTGAAGGTGATGGGGATTGATGATCCATTCATCGTTCAGAAGATCGATGCAGATGTGTATGCCAAGGCGCGCGAGGAGATTGAACTACTGGGCAGCCTTGGTGATTCGTTTGACCAAGAGCGAGTGCAGCGCGGCGAGATCACGCCGGTCTACTTCGGAAGCGCCATGAACAACTTCGGCGTGCAGCTGTTGCTCGACGGGTTCTTAGCGCATTCGCAGGGCCCCGGTCCGCGGCGCTCCGGCGACCGCATGGTGATGCCAGAGGATCCAGCGTTCAGCGGCTTTGTGTTCAAGATTCAAGCGAATATGGACCCGCGCCACCGCGATCGCATTGCATTTGTGCGCGTGGTGAGCGGTGGATTCGAGCGTGAAATGACGGTCCTTCACGTGCAGAGCGGTCGCAAGATCAAGCTCAACAACGCGCAGCGTCTCTTCGGGCGTGACCGTGAAACGGTGGACGAAGGCCTTGCCGGTGACGTAGTTGGAATCGTTGGTCATGATTCGCTTGGTATCGGTGACACGCTCACTACGGATCGAAGCATTTGCTACAACGAGATGCCGTCGTTCGTGCCGGAGTGCTTCTCATACATTCACAATCCGAGCGCTGGCAATGCCAAGAAGTACGCGCTTGGTCTGAAGCAGTTGCTGCAAGAAGGCGTGGTGCGGCAGTACCACATGCTCAGCGGTCCGGGTGGCATGGTGCGTCGTCCCGTACTTGCTGCGGTTGGGCCGCTGCAGTTTGAAGTGCTGCAGTATCGAATGGAGAGCGAGTACAGCGCGGAATGCCGGTTGGAGCCGACGCGTTGGAAACTGGCCCGTTGGTGGAAGAAGGACGGGGCACCGGCGGACTTCCATCCGGAGGTCTTTGCTGACGCAGGCCTCGCCGAAGACCACGAGGGTCGCCCGATGGTGCTCTTCTCTGATGAGTGGCCGATGCGCTACTTCACGCAGAAGAATCCCGGCGTGGAACTGGGGACAGCGCCGTTTACGGGGCGGTGACGTGCATTCAAAATCTGCTTGCGCTTTCGCCGAACTTGGGGTGGGGAAGCGAGGCCGTGGTACGGTGCCCGGTCGTGGCAAGCCATGGCGGAAGATCCAACCGAGCAGTTAAAATTAGTCTATTTATGATCTTTATTTGAATATTTAAGATCTTATAGTATCTTTATCTCATGAACAGTGAAACCACCTTGCTTCAGTTGGTGTCCCGCCGTGAGTCGCTCGGAATGCCAATCGCGATCCTTTCGGCGCGGAGCGGTGTCAAGGAACCAACCGTCAAGCGCATCCTCGGTGGTCGTGCGGCACAGGCATCATTCGCCCACGTCGCCGCCGTCGCGGAAGCGCTCGGCACGCCCATTGGCTTTGCCGCCGTGGACCCAGATCAGTTTCGTCGGGCGCAGGCGCGTGCAAAGGCTGAGCAGATCGCGCGGATGGTGCAAGGCACCAGCGCGCTCGAGGGCCAGGCAGTCGATGGGGTGGACTATCAGCGGTTGATCGAACGAACCACGAATGATCTTTTGCGCGGGTCGAGAAAGCGTCTCTGGTCTGCATGACGATGTTCGGTCCGCTGCTTCCGGGTCAAACGGCGATCGATGACCTATCTGGTCTGCGTTTGAGAAAGATTCGCACCGTTGCCGAGCTCAATGCCGCCGAGTCAGAAAATATCCGGCGAGCGATGGTGCGATATCTGACGGCTCGCCCATCGCCGCGCCTTGCGCCGTTTACATTTGAATGGCTGCTGAAGTTGCATCGTCAGATGTTTGGACGCGTGTGGATTTGGGCGGGAGTAACGCGTCGTCGTGACCTGAACATTGGTTCAGCGCCGCACATGATTGCGATAGAGCTGCACGGATTGGTCGATGACCTTTCTGCTTGGCATCAATCAACAATGCCGATGAGTGAGCAGGCTGCGCGACTGCACCATGCGTCGGTCCGCATACACCCATTCCAAAATGGCAACGGGCGGTGGGCTCGGCTGTTAGCGAATATCTGGCTGCGCCGGCACGGAGAGGCACCCGTTGAGTGGCCCGAAGCAACGATCGGATCCGTGAGTGCCATCCGCAATGAATATCTCATGGCTGTTCGCGAGGCCGACCGCGGGGAATATGGTCGATTGATTGCCATGCACAATCGATTTACTGGCGATGCGTCGGGCGCCTCTTGACGCGCAGAGATAGAGAGGCGCCAATCCAACGCAGCGATCACGCCGCGATCGCGCCTCCGTTGTTTGATGCAGCATCTGGCACTTGCATCCCAGCACCTGTCGTTGCTTGCATGACCGCCTCCGCTGCAGCGGTCTTTCGGGCAGCCTGCTCCAGGCGAGCCAGTTTCTTCTTGTAGGCAGCGACACGCTTCGGGTCAAGAAGTGCTGCAAACATGTCCTCAAAGAGCTCGCCGTATGCACGTTGGTCGAGATGCACGATGCCATTGCTACGCATGCGCTCGACGATGGCGTTGGCAGCCTCAAGCGTGCGGACGCCGAAGGTGGTGGTCATCTTGGCAATGAGGCAGATCACATCGTCATCGACGGTTCGGTCGGTATGCCGAAAGAGTCGGCTCAGTCGTGCAACTTCGCCTCCTTCGTATTGTTTGGTGAAGTAGTGCCGCTCGACCCACCGCAGGTAGGTGGCGTGGGCGGAGTGGCTCTTTCGACCAGTCAAAATCACTGTGAAATCTGCGTATTTCAAAGATGCTTGCCGGGAGTTTTTCTGCCATTCCTCACGGGTCATCTCCCGCATCCACGAGGCAAGACTCGGCTCCTTGAGCCGCTCCCGCCCGTTGACGGCGCGTGCAAGGTCCGCAAAAGTTCCCTCGTAGGTGCAGTCGATGCCGCTCATCAGGACTATCGCCCCGGCGGTCACGTGGCGGAGCACCGCATGCAGTGCATCGCCGCTACGGATCTGCACTAAGTCCACGTAATGAATCGGCACTGCCATCTCCGCGGCGATCGTCGCGGCGATCACGCGCTTTGAACTATCCGCGCCACCAATCAGGAGCGTGTGCGGAAAGCGCTTGCC
>CALQCP020000315.1 GCA_943329105.2 Chitinophaga pinensis
AGCGTATGCCGCTACCACTGCAGCAAGGCCTACATCACCACGTGCATCAAAGTTTGCCAGTACGGCACGCGCGCGGATTGCTGCTGGAACATCAAAGGCACCGGGCGCCAAGGCAGGCGGCACGGGCATACGTGCATCAATCGCCCTCGATTCAGCATCCTGAATTCGGGCATCCGCACTTTCGCGCGGCGCGATCCCTGCGCGGGCAATTCGAATCGCCTCAAAGGATGCGCGTAGTGATTCTTCGGCGCGCCCGGAACGACGCAGCGCTTCGGCACACACCGCCGCAGCCGTGAGACCATCGGCGCTCGGCGCAGCGCCGTCCCACGCCCGGAACGCTCGTTGCATGGGGTCAAGTGCAAAGATCCAGTCCCCGCGCGCCACGCGCATGCGTCCTCGCCAGAGCGCGTCGCCGGCAGCGAGCCACTTGGCGGCCTCCTTGGGAACGTTGGCGCCGCGCACATCGCGCACGTCACTCCACGCGATCGACTGCTGCTGCTCAAGGCCGCCTCGTCGAGTTCGGACTTCGATGCCCGCGGGTCCCACACTCACGATGTCTCCGTCAATGGAAGGCGCACTACCGCGGAGTTCAATGACATCAGCGCGCAGTGGCGCGTTGCCCACGCCCATGGCGATCATCGCAGCAACGGTGGGAGCAAGCGTTCGCCATCCGCTCAACGCAATGCAGAAACGTAGCCATGGTGTGCTCACGGCGGGCTGTCTCCGCTGCCACCCTTTGGCCGCACTTGCCGGAATTCACCATCGGCCTCCTGTGCTATTTGTCGCAATTGCTGACTGCCCGACTCATCGCCGAAGGCGATCGCGTTGATGGTGACGCGCTTACCACGCGCGTTCATCTGCCTGATCTGCGCGATCGATTCGGGCGGAATCTCACCATCGGAAAGGAAGAAGATCACATCGGGGCGCGCGTCGAGTGCAAACACCGCGCGAAACGCTGGCGTTGGCTCGGTACCACCGGAAGGACCCACATTGTTCAACCACGTCTTCAGCTTCTTCACCATGCTTGAGCGGACGCGCTCCCAGCGATCGCTGAATGCCCACGGCTCGGAGCTGTCGTAGAACACTACATAGACAGACGCAAAGTCCGGCAGTGCCACGATCGCTTTGTAGAGCTCCTGCTTCGCTTCGCCAATGCGACCGTTCACCATTGATCCGCTCTTATCAACGATGAATGCAAACCGCGTGCCACGACCGCCGACGCCAAAGAAACTCGTTCCGCCAGCGCCACCGCTCAGTCCGCCGCCACCGCCGCCGCCCGCACCACCTGTGCCGCCACCACCGCCAAACCCGTCCCCACCACCGCCGCCCGGACCAAATCCGCCGAAGCCTTCCGCGCCGCCCTCGCCAAGACCAGTGCCTTCGCCGAGTGCGCCAGCCAACGGATCCTCATTGACTGTCGGCGCCGAGGGAGCCACCGATGATGCAATCTCTGGGCTCTGCGGCGCATCGCCACCTTGCGTTGCGGTCGACGTGTCACTATCGCCTGAGTCTTCCGGCAGCACTGACAACTCAATCATCGCCTCACCGGGACGCGGCGCACCGGCGCGCTCAATGTTGGTCACGGCCAGCCATACCAAGAGCACGCCGTGAATCGGCAGGCTGAGGGCTAACCCCAAGAGCATCCAACGCAGTCCCACCGTCCAAGCACGCGCGCCACCCGGACGCGCCGCAGCATCCACTGGCTTACTGGCGGCAAGATTGGGCGACGGTGTGGCCACGGTCGCATGGTAGGTCGAAGCGGCTGCGGACCTCCCGCATTTCCCTGCCGCCGCGATGGCGGTCGGGCATCTACCATGCGCCACCCCCGGCGCGTGTGCGCCACAATCAAACTGGAGGACGCGTGGCCAAGCGCTTCGAACGAGTGGTGCTGAAAGTGAGCGGCGAGAGCCTCTCGAAGCCCGGAGAACTGGGCATCGATCCTGAGGAGCTTGGACTCCTTGCGGACGAGATCGCCGACGCGTACCGCAAGGCCAGCCCCGTGCAATTGGCAGTGGTGGTGGGTGGTGGCAACATCATCCGCGGTGCGCGACTTGCCGCCACTGGCAAGGTGGATCAGTCGACCGCCGACTACATGGGCATGCTGGGCACCGTGATCAACGGCCTGGCGCTCAAGGAAGCCCTTTCGCACGTCGGCATTGAGGCGCGCGTCATGAGTGCCATCAATCTGACCGCCGTTGCCGAGCCGTTCATTCGCGCGCGCGCCATCCGCCATCTTGAGAAGGGGCGCGTGGTGATCCTGGTTGCGGGAACCGGCAATCCATTCTTCACGACCGACACCTGCGCCAGTCTGCGCGGCATTGAACTCGGTGCGCAGGCTGTGCTGAAGGCAACCAAGGTCGACGGCATTTACACCGCTGACCCGAAGAAGGACCCCAAGGCCACGCGTTACGAGAAGCTGAAGTTCTCCGAAGCGGTCGAGAAGAAACTGGCGGTCATGGATCTCACCGCACTCACCATGTGCATGGAGCATTCGCTGCCGGTGGTGGTGTTTGACTTCCGAACCAAGGGCAACATTCAACGAGTGCTTGAGGGCGATTCAAGCGTCGGCACTGTCGTTACCAACTGAAGCGGGCGCAACTGCGCACCAACTGAAAGGCAATTGAACATGGATATCGATACAACACTGCTTGAAGCCGAAGACCGCATGAGCACCAGCGTGGACTATTTCCAGCGCGAATTGCGTGGCATGCGCACTGGTCGCGCCACCACCGCGCTGCTGGAATACGTCAAGGTTGAGTATTACGGCTCAAGCACTGACCTGCGCGAACTGGCGGCGATCAACGTTGCTGATGCAACGACGTTGCTGGTCAAGCCGTTCGATCCAAGTTCCAAGACAGAGATTGTCAAGGCGATTGAGTCTGCAGGTATCGGCGTTCGTGCCATGGCTGAAGGTCCCGCGGTGCGCGTCAGCGTGCCGGCGCCAAGTTCTGATCGCCGTAAGCAATTGATCACGCAGGTCAAGAAAGCGTCCGAGGATTCCAAGGTGGTCATTCGCAACGAACGTCGCGATGCCAACAAGGCGATCGATGCAATGCTTGC
>CALQCP020000316.1 GCA_943329105.2 Chitinophaga pinensis
AGCGTGAACTCCTGCGCCACCGAATCGATGCGGTGCTGTTCGGAAGGAACCAACGCCGCGTAGTGATCAAGAAGCAGCAGCATGGCGGCGGCACGGCGGCGATCATCTGGACCGCGTGGAACGGGTTGCCCAGAGACGATCCCGGCCAGCGCGGCGGCCTCAGACACGTCGACCGCTGAAGGAATCTCTGCGGACAATGCGGAAACCATGTTCGGGCCGGTGGCAAGGACGTCAGCAATCACGCCCTGCGAAACAGAACGTAGTTGTGGTGACGGGGACGCCAGTGCCTCGCGCGCGAGTGTCGCGGCATCAATGGGACCGAGGTCAGCAATGGCGCGGGTTCGAAGCGAGCGCAACAGTGCCAATTTGTCGTCATTTGAGTTACGGGAGCGCAATTCTGCGTCAAGTCGCCCATCCGTGGCGGCAGCACGACCAGCCGTCCGCTCGGTGCGGCCCTTCCACCGATCGAGATCATCGGGGGCGAGTCCCTGTGGGTCCTCAACCTGCGCAATGCGTGCCTCGGCATCACTGGTGCGTCCGCGTTCCAACAGTCGCGCGGACTCCACCATGGCCACCAATTCGGCGGCGTATGCAATTCGAAACGCCGGGTCTTCAGCAGGGGTACGCGCAAGCACCAATTGCGCAACGCGAACCCATCGATCAACAAGTTCCGGACGCACACCACGAATACGTGGAGAATCATTCGCAGCCACTACTTCAGTGGAGGCCGCAGCAAGGGCGGTGGCGAAATGATCTGCTGTACGGGCTCGATCCGCCATATCGGCGCGTGCCGCCGAAACCAGCCATGGCTCCCACCACGCGCCTGGTCGGCGTGCCGCCAACACGCTGGTGAGGCCATGCAACGAAACTGCACTGACTGTCGGATCCTCAAGCCATGTTCGGAACGTGGCAGCGATTCTTGATCGACGCGCTGGTTCGCCCGTCCACGCCAACGCATCGAGCAGAGTGCCCGCAGTGTCAGCAGAAATTCCCGGACGCTCAAACGGCGCGGTGCGACGCAACATCATGTCGATGAGCGACATGATCCGAGTGTCTCGTTCATCGCGCAGTGGACCGGATGAGGTTGCCGCTTCCGTGGCCTGAAGCCATGCATCAACCACGTCCGTCGCTTGCGTTGGATTGCCTGAAAAAACAGCGTCGCACGCCGCTTTGGTGCGTGGAACAAGCCAGTCCAGTGCGGCTTCACCAAATGCCAACGGCGCGCCACCAGCGGAACGAAGGTCCAGCGCGGCTATCAGTCCAGCAGCACCACTCCCCCGCCAGATTGCCTCCGGTGTATCGGTACGCACGGCGCGCATCACTTCCAGCGGCGCACGCAGCGTCAGCCGACTGTCGGAATTTCCGAGCCGCGGATGAAGTGCAACGATCGCCTCCAGAATCGATTCACGACGGCGTGTTCCAAGGAGCGGCCATGAAGCACAGAACGCATCCGTGGAGCGACTCCATGCCGCGCGATCAGCATCCGACGCAGTGGTGCCGGCACCAACGCGGGCTTGCATGGCAAGAAGCTCCGCCTCCTCGGCGGCGATGGTCTCCAATGCAGTACGTGCCCAGTCTGGCGAAGCGTCAACGCGCAGCAGCGGCGGGCGCGAGTACATCGCAGGAACTGGGGGCGTGTTGCGTACTAGGGCGGATTTCTGATTGTTGGCTGCCGCAGCGGCTGCGCGGTCTGCAGACGTTCGCCGCGGATCAACGTCCGTCGCTGCGGTCATCCGCGCCTCACCTTCGGCGCTTGGTGCAAGCAGACCGTTGCGTGCAGACGGATCGGAATTGGTGGAAGACGCGGTACTGGTACGAGCCGCGCGGTCGGCCGCAAACCACACCAGGCCAACACTCACGGCCATGGCAATCAACAAGATGCCAAGCCCAATGGCGAGCTCCATGCCACGACTGCTTGCTGGTGCCGCGGGCGCAACTTCCGACGTTTCCACTTCCGCAACCGCCGTTGGCACGCGACCAACGGAGTTGCCAACCGAAACCGCCCGTAACGCACTATTCACCATGGCCGCAAAGTCAACGCCCCGAGTACGCGCAAACGCCGCCAGCCGCGCACGCGTGCGCGCGTTCCAACCACCGCTCGAACGAATGATGAGCAACACTTGTTGGTCAAGCATGCGCTGCCGATCAGTTGGTCCGCCGGTTTGGGTCATCGGCGATCTCCGTTCGGCGTCACTGCATTGGCGGGCCGTTGCGCGGGTCGTTCGGGACTCAAACTATCGCTCGGAGATTTGGAGATCCGCACATCAAGTGCAGAGAGACGCGCGGATGCAGCACCCTCTCCAAAGCCATTTCCAAGTTGTCGAACCTGCTCAAGGAGCGAGCGAGCGAGCGGCTGATCCGTGCTGGCAATTGACTCGATCTGCATCGCCTTGGCTTCAAACCACGGTTCCGTTCCGGCTGGATTGGCGGAGAGCACTTGGCGCAACAAGGCTGCCGCGCCCGAAGCGTCACCCGACGCAACCCGCAGGTCCGCACTTGCGAGGAGCAGTGCCGCGGACTTTGGAGAACTAGCCAACGCTGATGTACCGGCTCGCTCTGCTCCGGCGCGATCGATGGCAGGTTTCCCCTCGCGGAGCAACTCGGCTTCGGCGCGCATCCACATCGCGGCTTCGGCCGCACCGGCAGTTTCTTGCCCGGAAATCACTGCTTTCGCGACTGCGGCGCGAATGGCTGCACCACAGGCGGGATTGCGAAGCACCGCTCCCATGAGTGACTGCGCCGCCACTCGGACCCACGGCGATACAGGTTCAATGGCAAGGAGTGCGGTGAGCGCATCGTCCATTCGACCGTCGAGCGCTGCGATCTGCGTGCGACGTGCGGCCAGTTCCGCCGCAAGCGCGCTGTCAATCACTGCAACACTTCCGGATGGTGGCGTTGCAGCGGCTGCACTATCCAAAAGCAGTCGTGCTTCCAATGCTACTAACGAATCCGATGCACGCATGCGATCGTCGAGTGCTATGGCGAGTTCAAGTCGCCGACGTAGTTCAAGTGTTCCCTCTTCGCTGCCGCCGGCAGCAACATC
>CALQCP020000317.1 GCA_943329105.2 Chitinophaga pinensis
CAAGATGGCCGCCAGCGCGTTGGTGACACGAGTCACCATCAAGGCCGGCGCGTAATCATCACCAACCACTGATCGATACCAAGCGATGGTGTCATAGTTGGAGTGGTAACTGTTGCCTTCGGAACCACCACTTCCAAATGCAGCGCTTGCCACACCGATGTGGCAATTGAACGCCACGTGATCTGACCCACCACCCAGAGTGCCAAATTGTGGTTCGTTACGACCGCCACCCGACAGGCGATCGTAAACCGTCTCGTTGGCAGCGCCGCGCGCTTGCGCAACGCGCACGGTTGCACCAAGCACTGCTTCGCGCAAACTGGGCGAACACGATGCGCCGAACGTTGGACCCATAGCCGCCATGTCAAGATTCACGTACGCCACGGCTCCACGCAGCAATCGATCGCGGTGGCCTTCAACCCACTCCGTGCTGCCAATGATGCCAAATTCTTCTGCGCCCCAGGCGGCAAACACCACGGTACGCGCCGGACGTTCGCCGGCGCGCAGTGACTCCGCGAAGCTGCGAGCGCATTCCATCAACACGATCGTTCCAGCCAATGGATCCGCGGCACCAAAGCACCAGGCGTCGTGATGACATCCGATGATGATCAATTGTTCCGGATGCACTGCACCTGGAATCATGCCGATGACGTTGGCAGAGCGCCGGATCTTTCGATCCTGCACAACCTTCACGCGCACCTGCAATGCATCGCCGCCAGTGATTCGATACTCAAAGGGCAACCCGCCCTTCCAACCAGAATCCGCAGCAACCGGCTCGCCTTGCATGCGGCGCACGATCTCTGCGGCTGCGGCGTAACCAATCGGTTGCACTGGAATCTTGGGAAGGCCGATCGCTTCGGTGTCGCAGCGCGCGGCGGTAGGGTCCGATGGATTGAACGGAGTGGTTGGATCGCCCGGTTGATCAGACGCAAGAATGGAGCCGCGCTGGACGCAGGTGTCATTGGCCCATCCACCTGCAGGCCACACTTTCCCCTTGTTGACTCCGGTGTCGGCGGGGTCCGTGTAGATGATCAACGCTGCGGCGCCCGCTTCTTCTGCAAACTTCGCCTTGTAACCGCGGAAATTTCCACCGTAGCGCGCCAGTACCACCTTGCCCGTGCAGTCAACGCCCATCGCCTTGAGCTTGGCAAAGTCCGCCTTGGTTCCGTAGTTGGCGTAAACGATGCCCGCGGTCACATCGCCGGATGCGCTGTACGCATTCCATCCGAAGGTGAGGCCAGGGTGCGTGGTGGCGGGATCTTCGGCAAGATTGCGTTCCACGGTGGGAAGCGCGATCACGCCGCGTCGACTTCCGTCAACCGGTGGTGCGATATCTGTAGCACCAACAATTTCTACAAGCGCCTCGGTTGCCTGCGGCAGAAGCGCATCAAATTCTTCCACCGTGGTGGCGATGCCCATCTCCACAAACGCGTTTTGAATGCGGGCGATTTCGCGCAGGTCGCCATCGGTGCCGGCCACGTGCGGCTCGCTGCCCAGCAGTTCATGCCACGCGCCGAGCGATGCTGCGGTTGGAACTGCGTTGAGCATCCGCAGCGCGCGATCAACCGGTGTGAACGGCGTGATCCCTGCCGCTGGCAATGGTGCACCGGCACAGAGCAAGGCCACTACTGGCACTGCTATCACACTGCTGAAGATGGCTCCCAAGTGAATCACGGTCACACAGGTCTACCGGAACCACCACGGGAAGTTGCCGAGGTCGCGGAAATCAGTGCGCTGCCGGGGCACCCTTCGCTGCTTGGCCGAACACTTGTGGCCATGGATTTGAGCCGTGGCAGGGCCGTCCGCTGCGTTCCACGTAATCCTGGTGATAGTCCTCAGCGGGGTAGAACTTGCCGCCACCGTCAACAATCTGCGTGACGATCGGCTTGCCGCCGAAACTCTTCGCGCCGCCGAGTTCCGCGACGTATGCCTTGGCAGCGGACACTTGTTCAGGCGAGGTGCAGAAGATGGCGGACCGATACTGATCGCCTACGTCCGGCCCCTGCCGATCAAGTTGGGTGGGGTCATGCATGATGAAGAATCCTTCCAGCAACTGCCGGTAGGAAACCTTGGACGGATCAAACTCAACCTTCACCACCTCCGCGTGGCCGGTGCCGTGGTTGCAGACATCCTTGTAAGTGGGGTTGGCCTTGGTGCCTCCCATGTATCCACTGACGGCGGTGGTGACACCGGGGCAGATCTGGAACCAGTGCTCCATACCCCAGAAACATCCGCCTGCAAAGTAGGCAGTCATGGGGCTTGCAGGGGCTGATGCACTTGCCGCTTCGCCGCGAGCCAGTCCTGTTGGATTCTTTGTAATGGTGTCCGCGGGCAAGGCGCCCTTCTCATAGAACTTGAGCGACGCAGAGTTGAGGCAGTAGCGCTGACCGGTTGGCTTGGGACCATCATCAAAGACGTGCCCGAGATGCGCGTTGCATCGGGCGCAATTGATCTCGGAACGCATCATGCCGTGCGAGACATCACTCTTGGTACTGACATGCGCTGGATCAACGGGGGCATAGAAACTTGGCCAACCAGTGCCAGAGTTAAACTTGTGCTCGCTGGAGAACAGCGGCAGACCGCACACCACACAGGCGTACGTGCCCTGCTTCTTGTTGTCGAGCAGATTGCCGCAGAACGCCGCTTCGGTGCCGGACGTCTGGGTGACCCGATACGACTCCGCATCAAGTTTCGAGGCGAGCTCCTTGACTACCGCAGGTGCGAGAGGCGTGATGTCATAGCCAGACTGGCTCTGCGAAGGCGTTGCGGGCTTGGTGGTCATGGGAGTCGAGCTCGGTTCAGGCGGGGCACACGCAAGAAGCGCGGTGCACCCAAGAGTGACAAGGAAGGCGATGATGGACGGAATAAATCTCATTGGGAGTGCCACAGCGGGAAGCGTAGGCGGCGGCAGCGGCACCGTGTAGCGTTCCGGGTAGATCAGTGTTATCCATCGCCGTCATGGCGCCAATTTCTCACCTCTTGACCGCCACCATGGCGCTGTGCGCGGCGCCAGTTACAC
>CALQCP020000318.1 GCA_943329105.2 Chitinophaga pinensis
CGCCCCGCATCACGCGGGGCGTTGTCCCTTTTCCCATCACTCCGCCCCTGCCACCGGCTCGCGCACGACCGCGGCGGGTGGCTGTGTTTCCTATGTGCCGCTGAGACGCAGCGCGCGCTGAGCCGTGGCGCGCCGCTTATGCGCTGATGCGGGCCGCGGCAATACTAGAGATCGCCGCTGCGCGCTGATGCGCCATGGACGGCGCACCCGGCAGCGAACCAAGCACTCCGCGCAGTGACGCGGCCTGCGCGTTCTCCTCGCGAATCGATTCGTAGATTTCTTTGCGATGCACCGCAACGCGTGCCGGAGCATTGACGCCCAGGCGAACCTTGTCGCCACGAATGTCAACAATGACGATCTCAACATCGTCACCGATCATGATGGCTTCTTCGCAGTGTCTAGAGAGAACGAGCATGGTGGCCTTCCGTGGCTGGCAATGTGGACCGACGATCCGTCGGCGGTCCGTAGTGAGTGCAGTCTTCAGGCGCTTTGCGCAACCGCGCTGCCGGGCAGTCGCACCAACTCATGGCGCGTGCTCCAGGTGCGGTCGCTCAGCACCAACTGAATTCCAGTGCGCGATGCCGCGTTGACAACAATCGGTCCCTGGAGATTGGCAGTGATGGCGCCGTCGCGGCGGTTGACGATGGCAAAGATGGTGGCATCCTCGGCGCGCTCCAAGCCGAGTTCGGTCAACTCACCGGCGCGGATTGGCACGGTGTAACCAGTGGCCCACGCGGTTGGATCGGTCACGACAAAGGCCAGTTCCGGATCCTCAATCGACTGGAGCCAGTAAAAGACACCGCGGTCATCGGGCTGCAAGAGCGCGAACGTTCGGAACCGGGCAAATCCCAGCAGGCCGTGTGGAAACACCAGCAGGCGGGTGGGATCAATCTCAACTTCTCCAAAGCGTGTCGTTCGGACCTTCATGTGGAACTCCGTTCCTGGGGTGATGCGGGGCATTCCGCGGGCGAACTCCTGTCCGCCGTCGTGCTGGAGAGATATCGGTCATGCGGTCGCCGAACCATGAACGATCTGCGAAGATGTCCGCATGACGGTCACCGCCCCGCTGCCCGACACCCCCATCGACCGCCGCGCGCAGTTCGCTGCGATGGCTTTGGCGGGCGTGGTTCTTGGCGGCGTGCTACTTGCCGGGAGTGCGTTTCCCATCAAGGTGTGGTTCCCTGGCGCGGCATGCGTTTCAGTCGTATGGACTGCCGCGGCAGCGGGATACGGTCGGGTGCTCCGCCGCGTGTTGTTCCCGCGCATGGAGGCCGGTGACCCGCGTCGAACCCCGCTGGCCATCGGGCTTGGAGTGGCATTCGCATTGGCGGTGGTCAACCTGTTTGCAACGCTTGGATTCATGCCGATGCATGCGTGGTGGCGGTTTGTCTGGTGGATCGGCATGATGATCGGCTGGGGGTTGGCCGGCTTGTCATGGCGGTTTGTTGGCAGTCTGTTCCGCGTTCGCTCCATCGCGGCGGACCCCCTGCTCTGGTGTGCACTGCCGGCGATCGCTGCCTTGGCATTGGCCACCGCGTTGCCGCCCGGACTGGCGTGGAGCACCGAGTTTGGTGGCTACGACGCGCTTGCCTACCACCTGGAGTTACCAAAGGAGTGGTTGACTGCGGGCGCACTGGACCCGCTTCGGCACAACGTCTATTCCGCTTTCCCAAGTTTCATGGAAGGCGCGTACCTGCAACTCTTCTCGCTCTCACCGAACGCCGTTCCCGCACACGACATGGCCTTGGCGCCGCAAGCGCTGCACGCGGTCCTGGCGGTCTGCGCCGCGTGGATGGTGGCAGCCACGGCCGAGGTGATTGCTGGAGGCGATCGGCGCCAGCGAGCGTGGGCACGAGCGATCGGATGGTGCGGATTCCTCGGGATTCCATGGGTGATCGTCACCGGCAGCTTGGCCTACAACGAAATGGCTGTGCTGCTGATGCTGGCCGCCGCGATGCTGGCATGGACCGCGCGCGAGCAAGCCGGAGCGTGGCGCATTGGGGTCGCTTTGGGTCTGCTGCTGGGCGCAGCAGTGGGTGCAAAGTTGGTTGCTGCAGGCATGGCGGTGTTGCCGTTTGCGTGCTGGGCACTGCTGACTGCACATCCAACCAACACCACCAGTGCCACGCGCCACGCACGGGCGCTGGCAGTGAGCGCTGGAGCGGCCTCGCTCACCGCTCTCCTGATACTGGCGCCGTGGCTCATCCGGAATCATGCCGCCACCGGATCGTGGACGTTCCCGTTTCGGGTGCCGCTCGTTTCGTCTGGCAATGGATGGTGGACGGAAGAGCAAATGACACGCTTTGCCGCCGGACACACGGCTGCTGCGGATATGGGAATCGGTGCGCGCCTGCGTGCCCTTGTCGATGCCGGATTCCTGCAAGGTTTCGGCGCGGCCCCCGATGCAGATCCATGGCTGCCGCAGTGGAGCGTTGCGTTCTGGATAGGAAGTGTGGCGATCGTGGTGCTCATGATTGGCCTGCGGCGCGTGCGGCACATGCGATCCATGGGTCTCGCGCTCGGCGCGATGCTTCTGGCACAGTTGGTGTTCTGGATGTTTGCAACACATCTCAAGTCACGGTTCCTGCTTCCCTGCGCGGTACCACTGACGGTGGCAACCGCAGTGGCGGCGGCGCCAGTATTAGCACAACAGTCGCGCGGAATCATTGTCGCACTCAGCGCATTGCTACTGACGGGGTGGTCACTGCAGCCGAGCCTACTGATGCGGATGGATACGCGCACCGCCAGCGCGGTGGAGCTGTGCGCTTCTGGCCGGACCGTGGCAACGGATGTTGATGGCCAGGAAATGGTTGGGGAAATTGCCAACGACCTCGGCCCCGGCACCGCAGCATTCGCGCAAGAATCAGCCACGCTGGGCGATGCCATGCCGCTTGCATGGATTGCCAACTGGCAATTGCCGCCCGGCGCCGTGCTTGGAAGCGAAGGCGACGCCGATGTGTTCTGGTGCCGCACCACGCCGATCACCGGCACCGTGTGGGACGGCG